>NZ_JAOCCV010000026.1:0-73814 GCF_029840585.1 Pseudomonas sp. GD03875
CACGACGGAGCCTTCGTGTTGCTGGACCGTCTCCGGCACGCCGGTCCAGCGACGCCCCCAGGGCTCGCAGGACTGATCGGGCTCGGCGCCGCCACGGCGCATCCACAGCCGTTCGCTGCCGGAGTAGTACGAAGCCCCCGGCTTCAGGGCGGGAAAGGTGATACGCCGGCCCTGGGCATCGGTGAGGGTGGTGCTGTCGGTATCCAGCTCCAGGCCCAGCCCCTCGCCGGGCAGGGACCAGCCCTGGCCCAGGCTGCCGATACGCCCGTCGCGCGACAGGTAGCCACGGCTGAAGGCGAAGGGCATCGGCGCCGACAGGACGAAGTCGGTTTCCGCCGGCAGCAGCTTGGCACCCAGGATCGGGTTGACCGGCTGGCCGATACTCGGCGAGCAGGCGGATGGCTGGTCGGCCATCCCCACCGCCGTGCTGCCAACGAATACGTTGGGGGAGCCGGTCACGATCACCGCACCCGCCACTTCGTGGCCGATATGCGAGACCGGCAGGCCTGCGGATTCGCTCATGGGGCAAGTCCTTTTGCTCAGATTTAAGAAGGCCTGCTTCCGTGCAGGCTCCACGGGACATCGTCTTAAACGATTCCCATACCAGTCAGGTCAATTCCAGCCGAACACGACGGCCCCGACAATCCGGGCGTGTCGTAAACGACGATCAGGTCTCATCACGAGACCGACAACTGCCAGACAGAAGCAGGCTCCACCCGTCGGGTCTTTCCGAGGACACCGCCAAGCTGGCCATACTGTCCGGCGGAGGTGCCTTCCATGCCCCGCGCCACGCCTTCCGCCGACAAGATCCTCGATACCGCCCTCGACCTGGCCGAGGTCTGCGGCTGGGAGCGTCTGTACCTGCATGACGTGGCCGAGGCGCTGGGTTGCGACCTGGCCGCCATCGCCCGCCACTACGGGCAGAAGGACGATCTGGTCGAGGCCTGGCTGGACCGCGCCGACCGGGCGCTGTTCGAGCGGGCCAGGGCGGCCGACCTCGCCGCCCTGAGCCCAAGCAAGCGACTGGAGGAACTGCTGGTCGCCTGGCTCGGCGGCATGGCCACGCACCGTGCTCTGACCGGGCAGATGCTGCTGTACAAGCTGGAGCTCGGCCATGTCCACCTGCAGGTCGGCGCACTGCTGCGGGTCAGCCGCACCGTGCAGTGGTGGCGCGAGGCGGCGCGGCGGCAGAACCTGCACCTGTCGCGGGTCGCCGAGGAAAGCCTGCTCAGCGCGGTGCTCCTGCGCACCTTCGTGCACTGGCTGCGCCACCCCGGAGAAGGCGATGCCGAACTGCGCGCCCTGCTGCGTCGTCAGTTGCGGGGCGGGCCGCTCGCCTGGCTGCTGCGCCGCTGACCGACAGAACCACACGTGCCGCCTCTATACGAGCTGCCCACATAAATCCGGAAACATTCTGCGGCTGGCGGGAGTCCCAACACTGCGGCAGCATGACGCGCGAATCACAACCTCAGCGGGATCACCCCACATGCAGCGTTTTCTCAGCATCGCCCTGGCCCTGTGCCTGGGTCTGACCCTCAGCCTCGACGCCAGCGCCAAGCGCATGGGCGGCGGCAAGTCCTTCGGCTCGGCACCGACCCACCAGAGCCGCCAGGCGGAAGCACCCAAGGCCAACCAGCCCGCGGCCGCCAACAACGCCGCCGGCGCCCAGCGTCCGGCCGCCGCCAGCGGCGCATCGCGCTGGCTCGGCCCGCTGGCCGGTATCGCCGCCGGCGGCCTGCTCGCCTCCATGTTCATGGGCGATGGCTTCGAAGGCTTCCAGATCTTCGACTTCCTGATCCTCGGCCTGATCGCCTTCGTCATCTTCAAGCTGTTCGCCGCGCGTCGCCAGCAGCAGGGCCGCCCGGCCGTGGCCGGCGGCATGCAGCGCGAGATGCCGCAGCAGCAGGCACCTATCTTCGGCAGCGCCGCCCCGGCACGTCCCGCCGTCAAGGCCCCGGCCTGGTTCGACGAGCCACGCTTCATTGAGGCCGGCCGCACCCACTTCCT
This sequence comes from Pseudomonas sp. GD03875, assembly GCF_029840585.1. NCBI lineage: Bacteria > Pseudomonadati > Pseudomonadota > Gammaproteobacteria > Pseudomonadales > Pseudomonadaceae > Pseudomonas > Pseudomonas sp. GD03875. The sequence goes on from NZ_JAOCCV010000026.1 coordinate 2,008, forward strand.
GGCGCTGCAGCAGCACTGGGACGCGGCGGAGATGGACAAGATCGCCGAGTTCGTCACCCCGCAGATGCTCAGCTTCCTCAAGGAAGAGCGCGCCAGCCTGGGCGACGCCTACCAGTCCACCTACATCGATGACCTCGACGTGCAGCTGGACGGCATCGACGAACTGGCCGACAAGACCGTCGCCACCCTGACCTTCCGTGGCCTGGCCAAGACCTCGCGCTTCGACCAGGGCGAGGCCTTCAGCGAAAGCTGGCGCATGGAGCGCGTCAACGGCGACAACCAGCCCTGGCTGGTCGCCGGCATCCGCCAGAACGGCTGATCGCGAAGCCCCCGGCCGCAACGACCGGGGGCTTTCTCCATCTGCTAGAGTCGCGCCATCTCCCCGCCAGGCGCGCCGCATGCACACCCTCTTCCTCGATACCGAATTCACCCGCCTCACCCCCGACTACCGGCTGATCAGCCTGGCCCTGGTCGACCCGGCCGGCGCCGAGTTCTACGTCGAGCTGAACGACGGCTGGAGCCCGGCCGACTGTTCCGCCTTCGTCCACGAGATCGTCCTGCCCCAGCTCGAACCGACCCGTCACGGCCGCAGCCGGGCGGAAGCCGCCACCGCGCTGCACGCCTTCATCGCCGGCTACGGCGAGGTCGAGATCGTCAGCGACGCCCTGGCCTGGGACTGGCCGCTGCTGCTGGAGCTGCTCGGCGCTCATGGCCTGCCCGGCAACGCCTGCTGCCGCGAGGACAAGAAGCTGCTCAGCGACCTGGCCGAAGGCGACATCCCCCACCACGCCCTGCTCGATGCCCGCCTCATGAGCGGCGCCGAGCAACGCAGGAAACGTTAACCCGCTCCCAGGGCACCGAATCGCCACACAACCGTCATCGTTTCGTCTCCATCGACCGCTAGCGTCGTGGCTCCGTCGCATCCTCAGCAGAAGGAACCGAACCGTGAGCTTCGATGAACAGAACGCCGTGCTTTTTGGCAGCGGCGACGAACTCCCCAGCAATCATTCCGCCAACCCGCACATGGGCGAGCTGATCGACCAGCGCCGCCGGCAGATACTCGCCGGTGGCGCCGCCATCGGTGCGCTCGGCTTTCTCGGCGTGCTGCCCCAGGTGGCCGAGGCGGCGGGGCCGGAGAAGCCGTTCACCCGGCGCAACCGGCTGCCTTTCGAGGCCATACCGGTGAGCCGTGCCGACACCATCACCGTGCCGCCGGGCTATCGCGCCAGCGTGCTGGCGCCCTGGGGCACGCCCATCAGCGGCAACCTGCCGCCGTTCCTAGAGGACGCCAGCAACAGCGCTCAGGACCAGGCGGAGCAGGTCGGCATGCACCACGACGGCATGCACTATTTCCCCATCGACGGCCGCCACGGCGGCGGTAAAGACTCCAACCACGGCCTGCTGGTGTTCAACAACGAATACATCGACGCGCCGCTGCTGCACCCCAACGGCCCGACCACCGTGGACGGCAAGCGCACGGTGCCCGACGAGGTGCGCAAGGAGATCAACGCCCACGGCGTGACCATCGTCGAGATTCGCCGCAACCGCCTGGGCGAGTGGGAAGTGGTGCCGGGCCGCTACAACCGCCGCGTCACCGCCGCCACGCCCATGCAGATCCAGGGCCCGGCGCGCGGCAACGCGCTCCTGCGCACCCGCTACAGCCCGGACGGCACCGCCACCCGCGGCACCCAGAACAACTGCGCCAACGGCTTCACGCCCTGGGGCACCTACCTCACCTGCGAGGAGAACTGGGCCGGCTACTTCGCCACCCGTGACGCCGACCAGCCGCGCGAGCTGAAGCGCTACGGCCTGCGCGACACCAGCCGCTTCGGCTGGGAGACCCTGCCGGGCGACGAGTTCGAGCGCTTCGACGCCACCCGCAAGGCCGCCGACGCCCGCGAGGACTACCGCAACGAGCCCAACCACTTCGGCTGGATCGTCGAGATCGACCCCTTCGACCCGACCTCCACCCCGATCAAGCACAGCGCCCTCGGCCGCTTCGCCCACGAAGGCCTGGTCTTCGCGCCGCAGCGCATCGGCAGCCCGCTGGTGTGCTACTCCGGCGACGACTCGCAGAACGAGTACATCTACAAGTACGTCAGCCGCGAACGCTACTTCCCGATCGTGGGCAAGCCCGGCCGCCTGCTGGACGACGGCACCCTCTACGTGGCCCGCTTCAACGCCGACGGCAGCGGCGACTGGCTGGCGCTGGACCTCAAGGACTCGGCCTTCCAGGCCGCCTGCGCCAAGGCCGGGGTGAAGTTCGCCAACCAGGGCGAAGTGCTGATCAACACCCGCCTGGCCGCCGACCTCGTCGGCGCCACCAAGATGGACCGCCCGGAGTGGGGCGCGGTCAACCCGGACAACGGCGAGGTGTACTTCACCCTCACCAACAACACCTCGCGCACCCAGGCCATCGCCTCCAACCCGCGCGTGGCCAACGCCTACGGCCACATCATCCGCTGGCGCGAGGACAGCAGCGACCATTCCGGCAAGCGCCTGAACTGGGACATCTTCCTGCTGGCCGGCCCGCAGGGCGACAGCCGCGACCCGAAAGGCAGGCCGCTGGACGACAGCAACATCCTGGCCAGCCCGGACGGGCTCTGGTTCGACCCGGACGGCCGCCTGTGGATCCAGACCGACATGAGCGGTAGCCAGCTCTCCAGCGGCCCGTTCGGCCACAACCAGATGCTCGTGGCCGACCCGCGCAGCGGCGACCTCAAGCGCTTCCTGACCGGACCGCTGGGTGCCGAGGTCACCGGCATCAGCGCCACGCCGGACTTCCGCACCCTGTTCGTCAACATCCAGCACCCGGGCGAAGGCTCCACCGCCACCAACCTGCTCAGCGCCTGGCCGGACGGCCCGGGGCGGCGGCCGCGCTCGGCCACCGTGGTGGTCACCCGCGAGGATGGCGGTCGCCTGATGTAGGCCGCCGAGCCCCGGGTTCGCCCGGGGTTCTTCCCTTCCCCGCCGGCTCGCGGTAAAACGCGCCTCCGATCGGCTACCCTCTAGCCGACTCCGTTCCCTCCCCCCTGGAGACGCCCGTGGAAGAAGTCATCGATCAGCTGCGCGAACTCAACGAGCCGGTGCCGGTGCCGCTGGAGCTGCCGGACGAGGAGACCCTGGTGGAAATCCAGGAGCAGATCCTCATCCACCTGCCCTTCGAGCTGCGCGAGTTCCTGCTCAAGGTCAGCGACGTGGTCTACGGCCGCCTGGAGCCGGTCACCGCCAGCGACCCGCATTCGCACACCTACCTGCCGGAAGTGGCCGCCACCGCCTGGGACCTGGGCCTGCCGCGCGATCTGGTGCCCCTGTGCCAGGACGGCCGCGACTACTACGCCGTGGACGTGGAAGGCCAGGTGGTGCTGTGGGATGGCCGCACCGGCGAACTCACCGACGAGATATGGGACTCGGTGTGGCACTGGTGCCGGGACGTCTGGCTGGAGAACTGAGCGCCGGTCGTCTTGGACTGCATCCGGTAGGGCGGATGAAACCCGCGCAGGCACACACCTTGGCGAGCCCACCCGCGCTACGGTGAGCACCGTTCACGCGGGTTTCACCCGCCCTACGCTGTTCGCGCCTTCCAGCTCCAGCAGGTTGAGCAGGAAGCGGGCGAAGTAGATCAGATCCTGCTCCATGGCATGGCGCGCCGCCTTGGCATCGCCGGCCTCGATGGCGGCAAAGGCTTCCTCGTGGAAGTCGTTGAGCCGCAGCGACAGGTCGGCGCCGGTGAACAGGCGGTTGAAGAAGGGGCCGATCTGCAGCCACAGCGACTCGATGCTGCGCAGCAGTACCGGATTGCCGCAAGCGCCGTAGAGGCTGAGGTGGAAGCGGCTGTTGGCCTCCAGGTAGTCCTGCACCTGGCGCTGCTCGATGGCCAGGTCCATGCGCTGCACGCAGTCGCGCAGCTCGGCCATGTCGGCGGGGGTCAAGTTGGGCGTGGCCAACTCCACGGCCAGGCCTTCGAGGCCCAGGCGCACCTGGAAGATGTTCTGGTAGCGCTCGCGGGTCATCGCCGGCACCCGCACCGAGCGTTGCGGCTCGCCCTCCAGCGCCCCCTCGGCCACCAGGCGCTGCAGCGCGGCGCGGACCGGCATCGGACTGGTGCCCCATTGGGCGGCAAGGTCGCGGATCTTCAGCCGCTCGCCGGGCTGGAAGCGCCCTTCGAGCAGGCCTTCGCGAATCCGTTGGTAGAGTCTTTCCTGCAGATTGTCGGCCATGATGTCAGCGATCCCGTGGCGGCGCGGGCAATTGGCTGCGGGTCAGGGAACAGTCTCGCATCAGTTACTCCTGGTCTTTTGTGATCACATACATAAGGAAAACGGCGTTCCAGACGGATATTAAACCATCAGTTGCTATTTTTGTGATCACAAAATAGCATGTGCAGAAATTCGAACGAGGTGTTCAGCATGACTGTCAGCGGTATCAGCCCGTCCGCCGTGGAGACCTTCGTCGCCCGCGAGCGCGAGCGCTTCCTCGCCCGCAATCCCAAATCCGTGGCCCTGGCCGAGCGCGCCCGCCACTCCCTGTACGGCGGCGTACCGATGCACTGGATGGCCGACTGGTCGACCCCGGTGCCGCTGTTCGTCGAGCGCGCCAGGGGCGCGCGCTTCTACGACGTGGACGGCCACGAATACATCGACTTCTGCCTGGGCGACACCGGCACCATGTTCGGCCACTCGCCGGAGCCCATCGCCAAGGCCCTCGCCGAGCAAGGCGCCAACGGCCTGACCACCATGCTGCCAGGCGAGGACGCGGTGGTCTGCGGCGAGCTGCTGGCCGCACGCTTCGGCCTGCCGTTCTGGCAAGTCACCGCCACCGCCACGGACTCCAACCGCTACGTGCTGCGCTGGGCCCGCGCCATCACCGGACGCAAGACCCTGCTGGTGTTCGACGGCTGCTACCACGGCACCGTGGACGACGTGATGGTGCGCCACCGCGACGGCGAGACCGTGCCACGCTCCGGCCTGGTCGGCCAGGCTTACGATCTGACCCAGTACAGCCGCTCGATCCCGTTCAACGACGTCGAGGCGCTGGAAGCCGCGCTGGCGAAGGGCGACGTCTGCGCCCTGCTGTGCGAGCCGGCGATGACCAACATCGGCATGGTCCTGCCGGAACCGGGGTTCATGCAGAAGTGCCGCGAGCTGACCCGCAAATACGGCGCGCTGCTGATCATCGACGAGACCCACACCATCTCCACCGACATCGGCGGCTGCACCCGGCTGTGGAGCCTCGACCCGGACTTCTTCGTGGTCGGCAAGCCGATCGCCGGCGGCGTGCCCTGCGGCATCTTCGGCTGCAGCGCAGCCATGGCCGAGGCCATGACCGAGTCGCGCAAGCGCGCCAGCGAGGACAGCCATGGCCACGGCCACAGCGGCATGGGCACCACCCTGTCGGCCAACGCCCTGGCCATGCACTGCATGCGCGCCAACCTGGAACAGGTGATGACCCCGGCCGCCTACGCGCACATGCTGCCGCTGGCCAAGCGCCTGGCCGATGGCTTCCGCGCGCTGATCGGCAAGCACGGCCTGAAGTGGTCGGTGACCGAGCTGGGCGCGCGCAGCGAGTTCCAGTTCTGCCCGGTGTCGCCGAAGACCGGCGCCGAGGCCGAGGCGGCCTTCCATGACGAGCTGCAGATGGCCCTGCACCTGTACCTGATCAACCGCGGCATCCTGATCACCCCGTTCCACAACATGACCCTGTGCTGCCCGAGCACCACGGAAGCGGACGTGGACAGGCTGATCGCCACCCTGGACGAGGCACTTGGCGAGCTGCTGGCCATCCCCGGCGCCCGCCTCTGACTCCCTCTCCCTCCGGGAGAGGGCTGGGGTGAGGGAGGCTCGAAACATGCAGCCCTACCTCGCCTGGATCACCCTCACCCCTAGCCCCTCTCCCAAAGGGAGAGGGGAACAGATCAAGGACACCATCATGCGATTCGCCCATCCCCAGGAAGCCCTCGACTTCCTCGCCGCCCACCCGGAAGTCCGCAGCATCGAGCTGATGCTGATCGACGCCAACGGCATCCCGCGCGGCAAGCTGCTGCACCGCGACGAGCTGCTGGCCGTCTACGAGCACGGCCGGCCACTGCCCAGCTCAATCCTGGCGCTGACCATCCAGGGCGAGGACGTGGAAGACAGCGGCCTGGTCTGGGAAGTGGCCGACGCCGACTGCTGGACCTACCCGCTGCCCGGCAGCCTGACCCTGCAGCCCTGGCGCGCCATGCCCACCGGCCAGCTGCAGGTCAGCATGCACCCCGAGCAGGGCCTGCCGGCCAGCCCGGCCGATCCGCGCCACGTGCTGGTGCGCGCCATCGAGGCGCTCAAGGCGGACGGCTACCACCCGGTGATGGCGGTGGAGCTGGAGTTCTACCTGCTGGACAAGCACCGCGACGCCAATGGCCGGCCGCAGCCGGCCGTACAGGCGAACGGCGTGCGCCCCCAGGCGCCGCAGGTCTACGGCGTGTACGAACTGGAGCAGTTGCAGCCCTTCCTCGACGACCTCTACGCCGCCTGCGAAGTGCAGGGCCTGCCGGTGCGCACGGCCATCTCGGAATACGCCCCGGGCCAGCTCGAACTGACCCTGGAGCACCGCTTCGACGCCCTCCAGGCGGTGGACGAGGGTGTGCGCTACAAGCGCCTGGTCAGGGGCGTGGCGAATAAACATGGGCTGCAGGCCTGCTTCATGGCCAAGCCGTTCGGCGACCTGGCCGGCAGCGGCCTGCATCTGCACGTCAGCCTGGCGGACGCCGAAGGCAACAACCTGATGGCCTCGGAGCTTTCTGACCTTGAAAGCGGGCCCGGCACGCTGTTAAGGCACGCCATCGGCGGGATGATGGCCACCCTGGACGACGCCCTGGCGATCTTCTGCCCCAACGCCAACTCGTTCCGCCGCTTCCAGGCCAACAGCTACGCGCCGCTGGCCAAGAGCTGGGGGGTGAACAACCGCACCGTGTCGTTCCGCGTGCCGGGCGGCCCCACGCACAGCCGCCACGTGGAACACCGCATCTGCGGCGCCGACGCCAACCCCTACCTGGCAGCGGCGGCGATCCTCGCCGGCATCCATCACGGCATCCGCAACCGGATCGACCCGGGCGAGGCCATCGTCGGCAACGGCTACGAGCAGGTCCGCGAGACCCTGCCCACCGACTGGCTCACCGCCCTGCGCGCCCTGGAAGGCTCCAGCTGGGCCCGCGAGGCGCTGGGCGAGGACTTCCTCAAGGTATTCCTGGCGATCAAGTGGGCCGAGTACCGCCAGTTCATGGGCGAGGTGGGCGAGCAGGACTGGCGCTGGTACCTGACCCACGCCTGAGCCACGCCTGAGCCACCCGCCACGGGCGGCTCAGCGGACGGGCGGCGCCGTCCAGGGCAGGCAGCGCAGGCCCCGCTCGTCCGCCAGCGGCCCGGCGAAGCAGTAGGCCCGCTGCTCCGGGTTCCAACTCGCCTTGCGGCCCGGGTAGTAGGGATTGTCCGCCTCCGGCACGGCCTGACCGAGGCTGGCGAACAGGGCCAGCTTGGCGTCCAGGTCATGCATCCGCGCCAGATAGACATGGAAGTTGGGCATCGCGATGCCACCCAGCACCACGCCGATCGGGTTGCGCGCGCGACGCCACAGGCCCGGCTGCGGCCGCTCGCCTTGCTGCACCAGCTCGACGAAGGCGCGCGGGTCCAGGCGCGAGTCCTCGGCCACGCGCAGGTAGGCCGGCAGGCTATCGTTGATCGTCATGTGCCGCTTGTACAGCAGGCTCAGCTGCCAGGCGCCGCCGGCCAGTTCGGCGGTGATCTGCGGGTCGTCCATCATGTACAGGAAGCCGTTGCCGAGCAGGGCGAACTCGCGCCGCATGGGCATGTGCAGCGAACGCTCCGCCTCGCTCAACGCCGGCTGCGGCTCGGGCCTGGCGATCAGCCCCTCCCGCACGAGCACCGCCAGGCTGTCGAGATCGCGCCCGAGCAGGCGACCCAGCACCATCTTGAGGATCAGGTTGTCGGCCTGCGCCAGCCAGGCGCGCAGCCGCGCCACGTCCTGCTGCAGCAGGGCCAGCGCCTCGTCACCGCGGCCCGCGTCCGCCAGGGCCAGTGCCCGGGCGGCGAGCAGCCGGTTGGCCCGATCAAGGCTGATGAAGTTGGCCAACGGCTCGTCTGCGCTCGGCAGGCCGAGGGTGCGGTAGTCGTCCAGAGCCAGCAGCCGCTGGTAGCGCTCCAGCAGTTCGGCATGGCGCGCCAGCAGCGCGTCCAGCCCGGCGCGGTCCGCGCGCAGGCGCTGCTGGCAGTCGCCTTCGGCCAGCGCGCACAGCGCCTTGCCGGGCAGGGCGATATGCGCGCTCTCGGCATCGGCCACCATCGGCTCGTGATAGCGGTGCTGCGCCCGCCACTGGCGATGGGCCTCGAGGATCTGCCGCCCGGCGGCCGCCGCGTCCTGGCCGGCGGGGGCATCCAGGCCCATCAACTGGTGATAGGCGGTGCTCTCGCCGGGCGCGGCCACCTCCTCCAGCCAGGCCAGGGCCCGGGGGTCGAGCGCTTCGTCCCGCGTCCACAGCCAGAGGCCCGCGCCCAGCGCGACGACGACGATCAGCAGCCAGCGCTGCCAGGTCTTCACCGCCAGCTCACTCATGGCCGATGTAGAACAGCAGCTCGCGGCGCTGCGGATGGTCCTTGAGCCAGGCGCGCACCTCGTCGGCGCGGGCCACGGCGTCTTCCCCGGCGATGCGCGCGAAGCGCTCGCGGCGGGCCTGCTCGGCGCTCTCCTGGCGCACGCGGCGCTGCCAGGCCTCGCTGAAGATTGCCGGGATGCTGCGGCTCAGCTGCAGGGCCTTGAGCAACTGCCATTCGCCGCCGTCCAGCCAGGCCTCGTCGCAGGTGGTGCACAGGTCGAGGCGATTGCTGCGGGTACCGCTGATCTGAAACTTGCTCATCAGCCTCGCGCACTTGGGGCAGGTCAGCGCGTGGGCGCTCTCGTTCAGCGGCTCGGCCTGCAACTCGCCTTCCGGCGCCTCGTCCTGCGGCGCCCGCTCGGCCCAGTCGCGGTAGTAGAGCAGCGCCACCAACGTGCCGGAGCACTGCTGGCAGCCGTGGGCGAGCAGGCCTTCGTCGAGGCGGGTGGGTTGCAGGCGCGAGTCGCGGCAGACGGGGCATTGCATGGGGACATCCTTTTCATGCGGGGAATGGCAGGACGCGACCCTATCCAAGAAGTCCGGCCGGCTCAAGCGGCAGCTGAGCGCGGCGTCACGGATCGGTTAAGCTTGGCCTGTAAACACCGGAGTCCACATGATCGATCTGCTGGATGTACTGCTTCTGATGCTGTTCGCCGCCGGTTGCGCCTGGCTGTGGCGCGGCCACGGCATCCGCGAGCGCGCCCTGGCGCTGGCCAAGCAGCATTGCGCCAAGCTGGACGTGGAACTGCTCGACGGCAACGTCGCCTTCCGCCGCCTGGCCTTTGTCCGCGACATCCGCGGCCAGCGCCGGGTGGCGCGCATCTACGGCTTCGAGTTCACCGTCACCGGCGAGCAGCGCCTGAGCGGCACCGTCAGCATGTACGGCCGCCACCTGGGCAGCATAGAACTGGAGCCGCACCCCTTCCAGCCGCCGTCGCCGGCCGATGACAAGGTGATCCAGCTCGACGACTGGCGCCGCAGTCACCCACGGCCGAACGATCAGCGCCGGGTCGACTGACTCCTACCCTCGCAACTCCACCAGCCGCGCCATCACCTGCCGCCATTCCGGCTCGGCGGCGTAGGTCATGGGCCTGCGCAGCAGGCGGCAGCGCCAGCGATGCCAGCGGCGCCCGCGCAATGCCTGGAAACGGCGGCAACCGGCACTGAGCCAGGCGGGATCGAAGCCTTCCCAGGCCCCCGCCGCCACCCAGTGATTGGTCCACAGCAGCGGCGCGACTTCCTCCAGGTAGATGGCACGCAGCTCTTCCACCGACAGGCCGCTGGCGTGCAGCACGTCAGCGATGTGGCGGTGGTCGTGGTCGTCCAGCTGGTTGTCCAGCCAGAGTGCGGACAGCGCCAGCCACACGTCCTCGCGGCTGGCACCCACCCTCAACCTTCCGGTCGGAGGAAGGCCAGGACCCGCGCGGCGGTGTCCTCGGGGTGCTCCTGCATGAAGCAGTGCCCGCCCGGCACCTCGGCGATGGTCACCGCCCCGTTCAGTGCGCTCAGGCGGCGAGCGGACTGGCCGACGAAGGGATAGGTCTGGCTGCCGTAGAGCAGCAGGGTCGGGGTGCTCAGCCTGGCCAGGGACGGCCACAGGCGGCGAGGGAAGGAGCTGAAAATGTCCACCTCGCGGCTCGGCCGGCACTTCAGCTCGACGCCGCCGGCGGCGGCATCCTTCAGCGCATGGTCGACGTAGGCCTGCAGCGCGGCGTCGCTCCAGCCGCGGAAGATGCCGCGCCCCCGCAGCAGGGAGAAGGCGTTGGCGCGATCCGGCCAGTGCCGGCGGCGCGCCTCCGACTTCTTCGCCATCACGTTGCGCCGGTGCAGGCCGACCAGTTCGGACAGCGCCATCACACCCATCATCGCCTTGCTGAACAACACCGGGTCGAGCAGCGCGGCGCGCTGGAACAGCTGCGGCTGTCGGGCCAGGATCAGGCTGGTCAGCACTCCGCCGAAACTGTGCCCGAGGGCGAAGCGCGGCACCTCGCCGAACCTTCCGCGGCCGGCCTCGAAGGCCTCCACCGCCAGTTCTGCGCTGCGGTTCCAGCCATGGAAGCGACCACCGTGCTCGGTATCGCCGTGGCCCTGCACGTCGCACAGCCAGAGGTCGAAGTGCTCGGCCAGCGGCGCCAGCATCGGCTCGTAGGCGCGCCCGCAGAAGCCGTTGCCGTGCAGGAAGTGCAGCAGCGGCTTGCCGCTGGGCGGGGTGTGCCAGCCGGTGAGGGTGAAACCGGCGGAGGTGGGGTGGGACCAGGGATGCAATTGCATGAAAGCGCGCCGCGGCGGAAGACTGCGGCCAGTGTAACGGCGCGCCGGGGGCGCGTCAGTCGGGCAAAGGTGCCGAATATTCGGCGATAAAGGCCTGCAATAGCCGGTTCAGCCGCTCCGGCTGGTCCAATGGAGTGGCGTGGCCGGAGTCTTCCACCACTTCCAGGCGGGCGTTGCGCAACTGGCCCAGGTAAGCGCGCTTGTAGTCCAGCGGGGTGTAGTCGCGGTCGCCGCTGACCACCAGCAGCGGCACCTCCGCCTCGCCCGCCGCCGGCAGGGCCGACCAGCCGGGGATGGCACGCATGGCGAACAGGTAGGAGGTGCGGTCGTTGCCGGCGATGCGCTGCGCCACCAGCTCGCGCAGGGCCTGCTGCTCGGGCTTGGGGAACAGCTTGCCGGCCAGCATCCGGGCCAGCGCGGGCAGGCCCAGCAGGCGCACCAGGCCCAGCCTCAGCCAGACCTGGCAGCGCACCTTCCAGGAGTCGACCGGGAAGCTCGGCGCGCTGTTGATCACCACGGCCGCGCGCACCAGCTCGGGGTGGTCGGCGAGCAGCTGGAAGGTCAGCATGCCACCCATGGAGATACCCACCGGCAGGCACGGCCCGATGCCCAGGGCGCGGATGAAGTCGGCCACGTCCGCGGCCAGCTCGGCCATGCTCACCGGCGCCCGCAGCGGTTCGCTGCGGCCGTGCCCGCGCATGTCCATGGCGATCACTTCGCAATGCGGCGACAGGTGTTCGATCTGCGGCTGCCAGTCGAGCAGCGAGGAACCCAGGCCATGCAGCAGCAGCACCGGGTATCCCCGGCCCTGGCGGATATAGGCGAAACGGCCGTTGGGCAAGTCGATATATTCCATTGAAAGTTCTTCCCCACATTATTCGTTGACAATAAAACAGCCTTGCCAGAGCAACTTTCCGATACCGAAGAAGTTGTTCTGACAACCAACTTTTATTTCGCCTCTAGTTCATGTCCCGCTGTTTGCCTTGCCCTGGCAAACCCCCTAGAATCGGGCAGCGCCGTTTCGAGAGCCGATCATGTACAGCATTGCCAGTCCCACCCAGACACGCAGCAAGAAGGCTCTGGAACGCTTCCTCAACGTCGCCGCCGATCTGCTCGCCGACAACCAGTTCGAAGAGACGGGCATTTCCCAGATCGCCCAGCTGGCCGAGTCCTCGGTCGGCACCTTCTACCGCCTGCTCGGCGACAAGGACGTGCTGCTGTACGCCGTGCACGAGCGCTTCGTGGAGCAGAGCCGCGCCGCCATCGACGGCCTGGCGGCGGACATCGCTGGCGAGGCGGCGCCCCTGGAGCGCCAGGTGGAAGCCTTCATCGGCGGCGTGGTGAACCTCTTCGAAGGCCGCGAAGGCCTGCTCCGCGCGCTGATCCGGCGCAGTTCGATGGACCCCCAGTTCCGCCAGCGCTTCCACCAGCTCAACGCCTATATCGGCCAGACCTTCGGGCGCATCGTGCTGAGCCACCGCGACAGCCTGGGGCACCCGGCGCCGGAGCAGGCGGCCGACCTCGGCGCCCACCTGCTGCTCTCCGGGCTGAACTACTTCACCATGGTCGGCAGTCTCGGCGTGACGCCCCGGGAAGTTCTTCCCGCTGAACTTTCCCGGGTGGTCTGCCGTTATCTGCAAGTTGCGCAAAGTTGATCCGCTTATTTGCGCCGATATCAACGACGACTATCGCGGCGTAATTGCGCCGGCGTGAAGTCGGTGGGCTTCAGGGCGATATCGAACTGATCCGCCGGTTCTTCGTTGGACAATATGCCGATCACGTAGCGGCCGCCGATCAGGTCATATACCGCGTCGCCCTTGGTCCAGATCAGCGGCTGGTCGTACAGGTTGAGCGTGTAGGACTCGCCGACGCGCCACAGGTTGTCGCGGTTGTCGTAGTGGTCCACCACCAGGATCTGGTAGCTGTCCTCGTCGAAGTACAGGTCGCGCTGCTTGTACTGGTGGCGCTGGCCGGCCTTGAGGGTGGCGCGCACGTGCCACACGCGGTGCAGCTCGTAGCGCAGCAGGTCCGGGTTGACGTGGCCGGGCTTGACGATGTCGCCGTACTTGTTGGCCCTGGAGGCGAAGCGGTAGCTGTTGTAGGGCACGTACATCTCGCGCTTGCCCATCAGTTGCCAGTCGTACTTGTCCGGCGCGCCGGAGAACATGTCGAAGTTGTCGGTGGTGCGCATGCCCTCGGAGGCGGTGCCGGGCGAGTCGTAGGCCACGTTCGGCGTGCGCCGCACGCGGCGCTGGCCGGCGGCGTAGAGCCAGGCCAGGCGCGGTTCCTTGACCTGATCCACGGTCTCGTGGACCAGCAGCTCGGTACCCGCCAGGCGCGCCGGCGCCAGCACCGACTGGCGGAAGTAGAACAGCACGTTGCCGTTGTCCTTGCTGGCGTCGCCGGCGTCCTGGTTGAACAGGAACAGGTCCTCGATCTGGGTCATGAAGTAGTTGCCGCTGGCGTGGGGCACGGCCTGGGCGTAGTAGCGCTTGACGCTGTCGCCGCGGTAGCGCACCAGATGGTTCCACAGCACTTCCAGCGCCGACTGGGGGATCGGGAAGGGCGTGGCCACCTTGAAGTCGGCGATGCCGTTGCCGTTCTCGATCAGCCGCGCCGTGGCGGCGTTGCCCTTGATCGCGGCGTACACCTTGTCCGGGTAGGAGGCCGAGCGCCGGGTCGGGTAGACGTTGAGCTTCCAGCTGCCCGAGTAGCGTTCGAGCATGGCCAGCTGGCCGGGGCTGAGCTGCTCGCGGTACTGCCCGGCGTTGGCGTGGGTGATGGTGAACAGCGGCTGGTCGGCCGCGTAGGGGTCCTTGTAGCCGAGTTTGGCGTCGAAGGCGTTCGCGTCGCGGGCCAGGCCGCCGTCCCAGGCGGGGATGGTGCCGGCGTCGTTGCCGGCCTTCTCGGCGCCCAGCGGGGTCAGGTCCTGGCCCAGGCGGGCCGCCTGGTCGGCGGCGACCTGGGCCATGGCCAGCGGTGCGGCCATGAGGGCGGCGGCCAGCAGGGTGATTCTCAGGCGATGCATGGCGTTCCCTCTCAGAAGCTGTACTTGATGTTGAAGGTCAGGTAGTCGCGGTCGGTGCGCTTGTTCGACAGCCCGCCGCCGCTGTAGCCGACGTACTTGGCGCCAACGGTCAGCGCTTCCTGGTAGATCGCGTCCAGGCCCACCGACCAGCTCTGCGCCTCTTCGTCCAGGCCGTTGGTGAGCTGCGGCGCCACGCCGTTGATGCTGTACTGGTAGCCGACGCTGGGCACCAGGTTCACCAGGTTGAACACGTTGGTGTAGGTCAGTTGCAGGCTGGCCTGGGCGCCATAGGCGCTGCTGGTGGCCTCGTAGTAGTCGACGTCCGACTCCAGGCCCTGCACGCGGCTGGCCACCACCTCGGAGAACAGCACGGCCGAGTCCGCGCCGAGCAGACCGGTGAAGTTGTAGATGGCCGCCAGCGAGGCCTGGTACATGTCCTTCTCGCGGTAGCCGTCCAGGCGCGTGCCGGCCGGCAGCCCCTGCGGGTTGAGCAGGGCGATGGGCAGGTACTCGTTGAGGCCGAGGGCGATCGGGGTGTCCGGCCGGTAGCTCAGCTCGCCGGCGAGGGACAGGCCATTGAAGATGCTGTCGCCGCCGATCGAGGTGTTGAAGCTGATGCCGAACAGGTCGCGCTTCTCCAGGTACTCGGCGTAGTAGCGCGAGCTGCTGGCGTTGGGCAGCGCGCCGACCACCGGCAGCACCAGCGGCTGGCCGACGGTGAGGCCGATCATCGGCACCTGCATGTTGTAGCGCAGGTAGTAGAAGCCCAGCTCGGTGTCGTTCAGCGCCGGCACGTACCAGCGCAGGGCCAGGCCGTACTGGGCGGCGCCATCGGCGTCGATGTCCTTGGCGCGGGGGATGAAGGTGGTGGGGATGTAGCTGCGCAGCAGGTCGTTGACCATGCCCGGCGGCAGGCCGTTGGCCCAGGCCTGGGCCGCGGCCGGGCTGTCGAACGCCAGGGCGCCGCCGGCGAGCCCGGTGACCTGTTCCTGCAGCGGCGCGACGGACAGGTATTCGCAGTCCTCGCCGAGCGGGTCGAGGGTGGAGAAGTAGGTGCCGCAGGGGTCGATCTTCGACGCCTCCCAGGCCTTGCCCGGTTGCCAGTAGCCTTCGACCGTGAGGTTGTCGCGCAGCTCGTAGGAGCCGTAGATCATGAAGGTCGGCAGGTAGGCCTCCTTGATCTCGGAGCCGGGCGCACGCAGGGCGTTGATGTCCACCGGGTTGGTCGCGCCGATGCCGTTCTGGTAGAACAGGCCCTCGCCCCAGTTGATCACCTGGCGCCCCAGGCGCGCGTTGAGGTCGCGCTCGTTGACCGTCCAGCTGCCGTAGACGAAGGCGTCCAGCAGGTCGGCGCTGGAGCCTGCCTCGTCCAGGCCGCCGTCGCTGATGCGGCGATGGCGGCGGGAGTCGTCCTCCAGCTCGAAGTCGTAGAAGGCGCGGCCGCGGACGAACAGGCCGTGGCGCTCCCGGTAGCGCAGGTCCATCTCCGAGACCACCTTGACCATCTCGGAGAACAGGTCGCCCCTGCGGAAGTTGAGGTTGCCGTCGTCGGAGTTGATCAGCGCGGAGTTGCTGCCGCTGCCGCCGTTGGCGCGGGCGATCAGCTTGCTGTCCTGTCCCTCCATGCGATAGCTGACGCCGTAGGACACGGTGGTGTCGAGCGAGGTGGTCCAGTCGCCCGAACGCACCTGAAACGCCTGCGCCACCCCGAGGGGGAGCGCGCCGAGCAGAGCCAGGCCGGCGACCGCCAGGCCTCTTCCTTGATGCATCACGATGACCTCCAGTGTTGTTTTTATCGGAATCGGAACATCGGTTCCGATAAATCTAGACGGCAATCGAAACGGTGGCAAGAGCGGCACGATATTTTTCTGCCAGGACCTGTCGCGTTTAGCCGCGCCACCCATCGCATGCCGTAATTCTGGCGCCAAATAAACGTGATATTTGCCAGGGCATCGCGTCAAATCCTCCGAGTCCCACCGCCCCACCTCGGAGTCGCTCATGCCCAATCGTTCCGCCCTGATCCTCGCGCTCCTGGGGATGTTCGCCCTCTCCAGCCCCGCCCTCGCCGCCTCCCGTTGCATCGCCAACGCCTCCGGCGCCGCCATCAGCTGCAGCATCCAGACGGTCTCCATCGATTCCGGCAGCGAAGCGCCGCGCAAGGTGGTGTTCCAGGTGCCCACCGGCACCGCTCCCGCCGGCGGCTGGCCGGTCGTCCTGCTGTTCCACGGTTCCCTGGTGCAGGTGAATGGCTTCACCTACACCGCCAACATGCCGTTCGGCGGCCTCTACCAGGGCATGCTGATCCGCGCCCTGCTCGACAACGGCTACGCGGTGATCGCGCCCAACGCGCTGACGGCCGCCGAGGCCTGGCAGACCAACGAGCCGGAGTACGCCTACGACTACGCCCACAGCAACGACCGGCTGTTCTTCGAGAACCTGTTCGCCGCCATGAACGGCGGTCGCTTCGGCAAACTGGACGCCAGCCGCTGGTACGCCGTCGGCATTTCCAGCGGCGGCTACAACACCAGCCGCATGGCCGTGTCCTTCCCCGGCCGCTTCAAGGCCCTGGCGATCCAGTCGGCCTCGTTCGCCACCTGCGTGGGCGCCCGCTGCCAGGTGCCGCAGGAGCTGCCGGCCGACCATCCCGCCACCCTGTTCCTGCACGGCCTGGCCGACCGCGTGGTGCCTTGGAGCAGCATGCAGCCCTACCACGACCGCCTGCTGTACCAGGGCATCGAGACGGCGCTGTACAGCGAGCCGATAGGCGGCCACCAGTGGTTCGCCGCTTCCCCCGCCAAGATCCTCGACTGGTTCCAGCGCCACCCCTGATCCACTCCCGCCCCGCCTTCGCCGGCGGGGCTCGTTGCCTGAATCAACCGTTGTTGACCCGCTCGCCCCCTGTGGGAGCGGACTTGTCCGCGAAGTTTTCTTATCAGCCGCCAGCCGCCGCTCCCACGGGGTCATCGCCCTCGCCAGCAGCACTCGATTGCGACATGGCCTTCCGTTCCCCTTCGCCGACAAGAGTGATCCGCTCCAACTTGACGGAATCGGAATTCCTGTTTCTATTTGACGAGCAATCGAACAACAACAACGACGGAGATCACCCCCATGATCGCTTTCCGCACCTTGCTCCTCTGCCTGCTCGCCCTCACCCTGCCCCAGCTCGCCATGGCCGATTCGCGCTGCAGCGAACGCGCCCGCACCCTCCTCTCGCCCGCCAAGGTCAGCTGCCCTCACCGCACCACCTGGATCGACTCCGGCCTGGTCGGCGCCCGCCAGGTGATCTACCAGACGCCCCTAGGCACGCCGCCGGCCGCCGGCTGGCCGGTGGTGCTGATCTACCAGGGCTCGTTCTTCCCGCTCGATGACTTCAGCTACACCGGCAACCTGCCCTTCGGCGGCTTCCACGAAGGCAAGCTGGTGAAGACCCTGCTCGACAACGGCTACGCGGTGATCGCTCCCAGCGCGCCGGCCGACCTGTTCTGGCAGACCAACATCCCCGGCCTGGCCCAGGCCTACGAGCTGAGCACCGACTACGACTTCCTCGGCAACGTGCTGGGCGCCATCGCCAGCGGCCACTTCGGCCCGCTCGACGCCCAGCGCCAGTACGCCACCGGCATCTCCAGCGGCGGCTACAACAGCAGCCGCATGGCGGTGTCCTTCCCGGGGCGATTCAAGGCGCTGGCGATCCAGTCCGGCTCCTACGCCACCTGCAGCGGGCCGCTCTGCGTGGTGCCCGGCCAGCTGCCGGCCGGCCATCCACCGACCCTGTTCCTGCACGGCTTCATCGACCCGGTGGTGCCTTGGTGGAGCATGGACCTGTACTACGACCGCCTGCTGCAGCAGGGCATAGAGACGGAGCGGCACACCGAGCCGCTGGGCGGGCACGAATGGTTCGCCGTGTCGCCGGGCAAGATCCTCGCCTGGTTCAACGCCCACCCCTGAGCGATGCGGGCTCCGGCGGGGCGGCGGATCACGCCGATCCGCGCAGACAGGCCATCAGCGAGGCGGTCAGTTCCTCGGCCGCCTGCGGCGCGACGAAGATCAGCTCCAGGCGCGAGTCCTTGCGCCACTCGCTGATACGCCAGTCGAGCGCCTCGCCGTCCAGGGCGTTGGCCGACCGCCAACCGTCGCCGCCGCGCAGCACCAGCTTGGCGCGGCGCCAGGGCAGTCCGGCCAGCCAGGCCTGCACCCGCCCAAGCTCGAACACCTGACCGGGGTGGAAGCGCCAGCCGATGCTCCAGCCCTCGGCCTGCGCCTGCACCTGGCAGATCGGCCGGGCGGGGTCGCGCCAGACCTGCGCCAGCGGGGCGCCGCCCTCCGACAGTTGCGGCGCCTCACCGGCCGAGCCGGCCCGCACGGCGCTGCCGGGCAGCTCGGCGAAGTCCAGCGCGCCACCTCGGGTCCAGCGCAGCGGCAAGTCTGGCAGCCGTGCCTGCAGGCGCGCGCGGGCCGCCGCGTCCAGCCCTTCCGCCTTGTTCAGCAGCAGCAAACCGGCCAGCGGCAGCGCCGTCTGCTGACTGTCGGGCAGCGCCTGGCCCGCCGCCAGCGCCGCCGCGTCCAGCACCAGCACCGGCGGCTGCACGGCCAGCACCCCGGCCCACGGCGCCTCGCCCAGCTGGCGCAGCAGCTCGGCCGGATGGCCCAGGCCGGAAGGCTCGATCAGCAGACGGTCCGGCCGGGCCTGACGCAGCAGGCGAGCCAGTCCCACCTGGAACGGTGCGCCACCGACGCAGCACAGGCAGCCGCCAGGAATCTCGGCCATGGCCACGCCGTCCTGGCCGCCGGTCAGCAGCGCCTGGTCCAGGCCGATCTGGCCGAATTCGTTGATCAGCACCGCCCAGCGCTCGGCCGCCGGCTTGTGTGCCAGCAGGTGGCGGATCAGGCTGGTCTTGCCGGCGCCCAGCGGGCCGGCGATCAGATGCGTGGGGATGTTGGCGAGCATGGCCTTATGGTGCGGTTTCGCGCGGCGGCGGGAAAGGCTAAAGTCGCCGCACCGATTCAGGAGACGAACGATGCGCGTCATTGCCACCCTGTTGCTGCTGGGCCTCGCCGGCCAGGCCTGGGCCGAGGCCTGCGTGGTGCACAGCGAGGGCCAGGAGCTGGAAGTGAAGCTCTGCCAGCAGAACCGCACCATCCCCGCCAACCTGTTCCGCACCGGCTTCTGCGCGCCGCAGCTGAAGGGCCAGAAGGTCGAGGTGCGCTTCGTCGAGCAGTGCCCCAGCGGCGCCTTCGGCGAGTGCCGCAACGCCCGCGTGCAGGGCACGCCGTACCAGCAGGACATCCACTACTACGGCGTGGCCACCGACGCCCGCTACCTCAAGCCCGCCTGCGAACGGCAGAGCAAGGGCGTCTGGATGGATCGCTAGGCTAGGCCGCCGCCGCGAACGGATCGGGCAGCAGCGCCCAGCCGGCCGGCCCCTCGGCCATCTCCGCGTCGCTCAGCAGGCAGGCGTCGAGTTCGGCGCGCAACCGGTCGAAGTCGATGCCCTGGCCGATGAACACCAGCTCCTGGCGGCAGTCCCCTACCGCCGCGTCCCACTTGCCCAGCACCGTGCGCAGGCCGTCCTCGTCCTGCGGCCACTGTTCGCGCGGCACGAAGCGCCACCAGCGTCCAGCCTGGCCGTAGCGCATCAGGCCGCCGGCCTGCGACCAGCTGCCGGCCTCGCGGTAGCGGCTGGCCAGCCAGAAGTAGCCCTTGGAGCGCAGCAGCTTGCCGTTCTCCCACGGGCGGTCGAGGAAGGCGAAGAAGCGCTCCGGGTGGAACGGTCGGCGCGCCTGGTAGGCGGTCGAGGCGATGCCGTATTCCTCGCTCTCCGGCACGTGCTCGCCGCGCATTTCCTTGAGCCAGCCGGGCGCCTCGGCGGCCCGGTCGAAGTCGAAGCGGCCGGTGTTCAGCACGCGCTCCAGCGCCACCTCGCCCATGCGCATCGGCAGGATGTCCGCGTGGGTGTTGAGTCGGCGCAGGATTGCCTGCAACTCCGCGCACTGCTCGGCGCCGATCAGGTCGGCCTTGCTGATCAGCAGCACGTCGGCGAATTCCACCTGCTCGATCAGCAGGTCGGTGATGGCCCGGTGGTCTTCCTCGCCCAGCGTCTCGCCCCGGCTGGCCAGGCTCTCGGCGGCCTGGAAGTCGCGCAGGAAGTTCACCCCGTCGACCACCGTGACCATGGTGTCCAGCCTGGCCAGGTCGGACAGGCTCTGGCCCTGTTCGTCGCGGAAGGTGAAGGTCTCGGCCACCTGCAGCGGCTCGCTGATGCCGGTAGACTCGATCAGCAGGTAGTCGAAGCGGCCCTCCCGGGCCAGGCGGCCAACCTCTTCCAGCAGGTCCTCGCGCAGGGTGCAGCAGATGCAGCCGTTGCTCATCTCCACCAGCTTCTCCTCGGCGCGGTTGAGGCTGACGTCGCGCTGCACCGCCTCGCCGTCGAGGTTGATCTCGCTCATGTCGTTGACGATCACGGCCACGCGCAGGCCGTCGCGGTTCCTCAGCACGTGGTTGAGCAGGGTGCTCTTGCCGGCGCCGAGAAAGCCGGACAGCACGGTGACGGGTAGACGGTTCTCCATCGGGTTTTCCTCACAGGTCACGGATATGTCGCTCGCGCCGCTCCTGGCGTTCCTTAGCCTCGACGCAGAGGGTCGCGGTCGGGCGCAGCAGCAGCCGGGCGAGGCCGATGGGCTCGCCGGTCTCCGCGCACCAGCCGTACTCGCCCTGGGCCAGGCGTTGCAGGGCGTCGTCGATCTTGTCCAGCAGGCGCTTCTCCCGCTCCAGCAGGCGCAGCTGCCACTGGCGCTGTTCCTCGGCGCTGCCGGCGTCCGCCGGGTCGCTGGTCGGCTCTTGCTCGCGCAGGCCGGCGAACTCCTCGGCGATGCGCCGGCGCAGCGCGTCCCGCTCGCCGAGCAGGCGCTGGCGGAAGAACTGCTGCTGGCGGGCGTTCATGTAGTCGGAAGCGGGCATGGCCAGCAGTTCGGCTTCATCGAGCACGGCGGGAACCTGTCTGGGTATTTTCATAATTGTTATAACATAACATAAATGAATCGAAACACTCTCGTCCCACCGTCGAACGGCGCCTCCCCCGACCTGGCGGAGCACCGTCAGCGGAGCGGCGCTGGATGCCCGCGCGCCGTGCCGCTACCCTCACGGCATCGCCGGCCGGGGCTTGAACCGCCAGCGCCAGTTCTCGTCCAATAGGCATCCGCACCAACCGAAGCCAGGAACCACCATGCGCCATCTGCAACACATCATGCTCGCCGCCACCCTCTGCCTCGCCGGACACGCCCAGGCGCAGACCCTGGTGGCCACCAGCAACATCATCGTTCGCGCCCTGGATCGCAGCCTGGACTTCACTTCCGACACCACCACCTCGGTCCGCGACATGAAGGTGGTGCTGGCCGCCCGCGACGATGCCGCCAGCTTCGTCGCCAGCCAGGGCGACATCCGCGGCGCCAGCCTGGAAGCGGCCTTCACCACCCTGCGCGAGCAGCTCCCGGAAGCCCGCCACGCCTCCGACCGGCAACTGGCCGAAGCCATACTCGCCCTGTGATTGCGCGCGCCGCGCGCCGGCTGGTCGCACTGCTGCTGGCCGGCATCTGCGCCGGCGCCCATGCCGAACTGCGCCTGAGCCTGGACGCCCGCGGCCTCTCCGCCGCCGAGCGCCAGGGCAGCCAGGCGCTGCTCGACCAGGCCGGGGCCGCCCTGCCGCCGAGCTTCGTCCAGCGCCTGGATCGCCAGGTGCGGGTCGACTGGTCCGACGACCTGCCCGCCCACGTCTACGGCCGCCTGACCGGCCCCCGCTCGCTCAGCCTCAACGCCCGCCTGCTGCCGCGCCTGCTCGACCCCGCCCAGGCCGACGCCGCCAGCGGCCGCCCCCACGGCAGCCTGCGCCGCGAACTACTGGCCACCGTGCTGCACGAACTGACCCACCTGTACGACCGCTCCCGCCTGTGGCCCGCTGCCGAGCGCCTGCAGCAGTGGCGCTGCGACGCCGGCCTCGCCAGCGCCGGCCCGGTCGGCCAGCGCGACCTCTGCCGCGGGCAGACCGGGCGCCGCTTCAGCCTCAGCGACGACCCGCGCCTGCTCGACCTGGCCGGCTGGCCGCAGAGGGTCGGGCGCCGCGGCGCCCGCGAGCACGGCAACGGCCAGGTGGCGCGCAGCCCCGACCCCTACGAGCTGAGCAACCCGCGCGAGTTCGTCGCGGTGAATATGGAGTACTTCCTGCTCGACCCGACCTACGCCTGCCGCCGCCCCGGCCTGCAGCGCCACCTGCGCGAGCACTTCGCCTGGCAGCCCGCGGCGCAGGCCGAATGCGCCAACGACTACGCCTACCTCAACGCCGGCAGCGACTTCGGCCGCCAGCCCCTCGGCCGGCTCGACCCGGAGCGGGTCTACGAGGTCGACTACCTGCTCGCCGAACCCAACCAGCAATGGGCCAGCCGCTGGGGCCACAGCATGCTGCGCCTGGTGGTGTGCGCGCCGGGGCGGCCGCGCGGGCCGGCCTGCCGGCTGGACCTGGACCAGCACCTGGTGCTGTCCTACCGCGCCTTCGTCGGCGATGTGCAGCTGTCCAGCTGGGACGGCCTGACCGGCGCCTACCCGTCGCGCCTGTTCATCCTGCCGCTGGCCCAGGTGATCGAGGAATACACCAAGGTCGAGCTGCGCGGCCTGTCCTCGGTGCCGCTGCGGCTGTCCCGCGACGAACTCGAACGCCTGGTGCAGCGCGCCGCCGAGCAGCACTGGAGCTACGACGGCGACTACTGGTTCCTCTCCAACAACTGCGCGGTGGAGACCCTCAAGCTGCTGCGCAGTGGCACCGGCCGCCGCGAGCTGCAGGACCTCGACAGCATCATGCCCAACGGCCTGCTGGACGTGCTCGAGGCACGCGGGCTGGCCGACCACAGCGTGCTGGCCGATCCGCGCGAGGCGCTGCGTCTGGGCTATCGCTTCGACTCCTTCCGCGACCGCTACCAGGCCATGTTCACGATACTGCGCGAGCGCCTGGACGTACCCCAGCGGGAAGTGGAGGCGTGGCTGGCGCTAGCTCCCGAGCAGCGCCGCGAGTGGTTCGCCCGGGCCGACCTGCGTGCCGGCGCCGCCCTCCTGCTGCTGGAACAGGCCGCCCTGCGCCGCCAGCTGCTGCTGGCCCAGGAGCAGCTCAAGCAGCGCTACCTGGGCGCCCGCGAGGACCGGCTCGACGGGCGCTTCGCCGAGGCCGACGCCACCCTGCGGCAGATCCTCGACAACAGCGGCTTCCTCAGCCGCCCGGCGGAGCTGCTGGACGCCGGCTACGGCCTGCCGCAGCCGGGCGAGTGGAAACAGCTGGAAGCCGCCAGCGCCGAACGCCAGCTGCGCCTGCGCCAGCTGACCCACAGCCTGGACCAGGAAGTGCGCCGCCTGCTGGAGCCGGAGCTGGTGGCGCAGATCGAGGCCGGCGAGGCCAACCTGGAACAGCTCGGCAACCGCCTGCGCGAGCTGCACAAGGCCAGCGGCGGGCTGGTGCTGCCCTGATACCCGGATTTCGGACATTCGTAGGGTGCGCCATGCGCACCGGTTGCCTCGATGGCCGGTGCGCGCGGCGCACCCTACGGTTACCCGCGCGGACGGTCCCACATGGCTACAGCCGCTCCTCGTCCTCTTCGGGCAGGCCTTCGTCGAGGCGCAGCCAGGGCAGGCGGCTGCCGGTCCAGATGTGCCGGTCGGCCGGCGCCCGCTCGGGGTGGTCGAGGCTGGCCACGGTGATGTCCAGGGTATCCGGGCTGTGGCTGGTGAAAAGGGTCAGGTGGCAGCCGCAGTGGGCGCAGAAGTAGCGGGTGCAGCTGGCCGACGAGGCGTAGGCCGCGGCGCTGCCGTGGGTCCAGCGGAACCCCGCCATGGGCAGGGTCAGCCAGGTGGTGACGATGCCGCCGGTGGTGCGCCGGCAGATCGAGCAGTGGCAGTGGGCGATGTCCCGCAGCGGTGCCTCGAAGGCGTAGCGCAGCCGGCCGCAGTGGCAGCCGCCGGTGTGGATCTCGGTCATGGTGACTCCTTGTTCGGTATTCACCCTGGCGCTCTAGGGCGCGGTTGCCCATCATGGCAGGGTTTTTCCTCGCGGATGTCGTCGTGACCGCTCTCCTGCAATCGCTCTGGCCCCTGTTCGCACTGATCGTCGGCGGCTACTTTCTGCGTCGCCGCGACTTCCCCGGCGAAGCCTTCTGGCCGGCCGCCGAGCGGCTCAACTACTTCATCCTCTTCCCGGCCCTGCTGTTCAGCAGCCTGGCCAGCGCACCGCTGGACAACCCGGCGCTGCCGCGCCTGGCCCTGGCGGTGCTGCTCGGCCTCGGCGGTGGCTGGCTCGGCCTGCTGCTGATGCGTCGCCTGTGCGGCTGGCCGGCGGCGCGCTTCGGCGCCTTCACCCAGGGCCTCCTGCGCTTCAACACCTACCTCGGCCTGGCCGCCATCGGCAGCCTGTACGGCCAGCCCGGCCTGGTGCTGGCGGCGCTGCTGCTGGCGCTGATGGTGCCGGCGGTGAACGTGCTGTCGGTCTGGTCGCTGAGCGCCGGGGGCGAGGTGAGTGTCGCCGGCCTGCTGCTGCCGATCCTGAAAAACCCGCTGATCCTCGCCTGCCTGGCCGGCGTGCTGGTCAACCTGCTGGGCATCGGCCTGCCCGGCGGCAGCGACCGCCTGCTCGGCCTGCTGGCCGCCGCCAGCCTGCCGCTGGGCCTGCTCTGCGTCGGCGCCGCGCTGCGTCCGCAGGAGCTGAGCGGGGAGAAGGCGGCCCTGGCCTGGAACTGCGCCCTGCGCCTGCTGGCCATGCCGGCGCTGGCGCTGCTGGTGGCCCGCCTGCTTCACCTCCCGGCGATGGAAAGCGCGGTGCTGGTGCTGTTCTTCGCCCTGCCGACCGCGCCCACCGCCTATGTGCTGACCCGCCAGCTCGGCGGCGACGGCCATCTGATGGCCGGCATCATCACCCTGCAGACCCTGCTCTCCGCCCTCAGCCTGCCGCTGGTCCTCGCCCTGCTCGCCTGAACCGCACATCGGCCGGGACCAACCAATGCCGAGGCAACCGGTCGTAAACCACACACCGACCGGCGACCGGTTTCACAGACGGAATTTTCACGCAAAGCCGGATAGAATCGCGCGCGCCCCGCGTGGCCTCCGAACATCCGCACAAAGGAATTCATAATGGAATGGCTGACCAACCCGGAAATCTGGGTTGCCTTTCTCACCCTGACGGCCCTGGAAATCGTCCTCGGCATCGACAACATCATCATGATCGCCATCCTGGTCGGGCGCATGCCGCCGCACCTGCAGGCGCGCACCCGCTTCTTCGGCCTGGCCCTGGCGATGGTCACCCGCATCGCCCTGCTGCTGTCGATCACCTGGATCATGCAGCTCACCAACGACCTGTTCCACCTGTTCGGCCAGGGCATCTCCGGGCGCGACCTGATCCTGTTCTTCGGCGGCCTGTTCCTGCTCTGGAAGAGCACCACCGAGATGTACCACGGCCTGGAAGGCGAGGACGAGGCCGAGCAGCAGCCCAACGGCGCCGCGCGCAACTTCATCGGCACCATCATCCAGATCGCCATCATCGACATCGTGTTCAGCCTGGACTCGGTGATCACCGCCGTCGGCATGGTCTCTCACGTGCCGGTGATGGTCGCCGCGATCATCGTCGCCGTGCTGGTGATGATGCTGGCCGCCGGCACCATCAGCGACTTCATCGACAAGCACCCGTCGCTGAAGATGCTGGCCCTGGCCTTCCTGGTGGTGGTCGGCACGGTGCTGATCGCCGAAGCCTTCGAGGTGCATGTGCCGAAGGGCTACGTCTACTTCGCCATGGCCTTCTCGCTGGGCGTGGAAGCCCTCAACATCCGCATGCGCGTACTGCGCGGCCGCAAGGAAGACCCGGTCAAGCTGCGCAAGGACATTCCGGGCGAGTAAGCCGGAGTGTGGACAAGGAAACGGGGCCGAATGGCCCCGTTTTTTCTTGGATGTCCCGTTACCCGTTGTTGTACCGACCCTGCCTTGCAGGCAAGGGCGGGCGGCGAACCGTTTCAGCCGCGAATTTCGCGGCCAATCGGAATGCCGCCCAGCCGCTCCCACAGGGAGTGCAACACGTAACGGCGATATGGCTTTTTTCTTAGCTATGTCCCTGTTACGTGTTGCGCGGCCAGCCCCCTCTATCTGAACGCGGTAGCTGCCTGCCCCTGGATTCCCGCCTGCGCGGGAATGACGAGGTAGGGGTGGAGTTTCTTCCGAAACCGTCATCCTCGCGCAGGCGGGGATCCAGAAGGGTTCAGGGCACTACAACATCCCAACGGGGACATAGCCTTTCCTTGCCTACTCGACGAAGCGTTCGCCGCGGAAGGTGCGCCGCGGGTTGCCCCGCTCCAGCCGGTGGTGCCGCAGACGCCGTTCGGCGCGCAGGCGGTCGTCGGCCTGCTCGGCACGCTCGGCCAGGCGCCGGGCGATCAGCAGCAGGGCCAGGCGCTTGTTGGCGTGCTGGCTGCGCTCGCTCTGCACCTTGACGCTGATGCCGCTGGCCAGGTGGGTGGCGCGCACCGCCGAGTCGGTGGTGTTGACGTGCTGGCCGCCGGGCCCCGAGGAGCGCAGCGTCTCGAAGCGGATCTCGCTCTCCAGGCCTACGGCCGGCGCGGCGAAGCGCGTGCCGCCGAAGAACCAGTTCTTGCGCCCGTGGTTCGGCCGGTAGGGGCTGGCGCAGATCCACAGCAGCGAACCGCTCCAGGCCTCCGCCAGCGCCTCGGCGCCGTCGCCCTGCAGGGCCACCAGCGCCGAGCGCAGGGTGCCGCGTGCTGCGCCGCCCTCCTCTTCCAGCACGCGCAGTTCGACCCGCGCGGCCTCGGCCTCCAGCGCCAGCCGCCGCACGGCCTTGGCCACCGCCAGCGCGCATTCTTCCGGGCCCTGGCCGGCCGACAATTGCAGGAGGATCATCAGCAGCACCCTCCCCGCGTCTTGTAGGTCAGCACCGGCTTCAGCCGCGCCAGCACCCGGACCAGGCCGGCGTCGCGCAGGGCGCCGACCACCGAGTCGATGGCCTTGTAGGCCTCCGGCGCCTCCTCGTAGATCAGCGCGCGGTCGGCGCAGATCACCCGGCTGCCCAGCGCGGTGCGGGCCAGCTGCTCGACGCTGTAGCGCGGCGCCAGACGGTCCTTGCACTCGCTGCGCATCCACTTGCGCCCGGCGCCGTGGGCCAGGGACAGCAGGCTGCGCTCGTCGGCGACGGGCTCGACCAGGTAGCTGAAATCGCCGCGCGAGCCGGGGATCACCATCACCCCCTGGTCCGCCGGCGTGGCGCCCTTGCGGTGCAGCCAGCCGTCACGCCCGTCGATGCGGGCCGGCGACACCAGGTTGTGGTTGACGTCCAGCACGGCCTCGCCGTCGGCGCGCAGGCGCTCCAGCATGCGCCGGGCGATCAGCTGGCGGTTGGCCTCGGCGAAGCGCAGGGCGCCGTCGTGCCGGGCGAGGTAGTGCGCGCACGCCTCGCCGCCCGCTTCCAGCCCGGCATGACTGAACAGGTCGACCTGCTCGCGCAGGATCGCCTCGCCCAGGCCGCGCGAGCCGCTGTGCACCAGCAGGAGCAGGCGCTTGCGGCAGAGGCCGAGGCGCTCCAGCGCCGCGTCGTCGTAGCTCTGGTCGAGCTGCTGCAGCTCGGCGAAGTGGTTGCCGCCACCGATGGTGCCCAGCGAGCGCTCGTGGCCGCAGGCCGGCAGGCCGAAGGCGGCGACCGCCTCCGCCCAGTCCTCGCCGAGCGGCGCGTCGAGGTTGCCCAGGCGCTTCTCCAGCTTGTCCAGGTGCAGCCTTGCCGTCGGCATGTCGGTGCGCCACAGCGCCATGCCGCAGCCGATGTCGTTGCCGACCAGCGCCGGATACAGCCGGCCGGTGGAAAAGAACGCCGCGCCGACCGGGTAGCCGCGCCCCGGGTGCAGGTCCGGCATGCCGGCCACCCGTTGCATGCCCGGCAGGCGAGCGGTGGTTTCGAGTTGCTGGATCGCTTTGCCTTCGATCCAGGTGTCGTCCGCGGCGATCAATACGACGCCGTCGGACAGATTGCGGATGCAATTGCCCATGGTCCAATCCCTATGGGTTGAAACGAAAAGGTTGGGAGTGGCAGGACCGGGCCGGGTGAAGCGCGCCGCAGCGGAAGGCGGCGGAGGGAATCAGACCAGACGCGACCTGCAAAGGGTGATCAGCTGTTGCATGATGTGCCTCCTTTGCTGTCGGTTGAGGGAAGAAGGCGCGCATCCTAGGCCGATTGACAGAACCCTGCAAGAGCGCCGCATTCCATGGAGCTGAACATGGCCGATCAGGACCTTGCCGAACTGCTGCACCA
Source organism: Pseudomonas sp. GD03875 (assembly GCF_029840585.1). Taxonomy (NCBI): domain Bacteria; kingdom Pseudomonadati; phylum Pseudomonadota; class Gammaproteobacteria; order Pseudomonadales; family Pseudomonadaceae; genus Pseudomonas; species Pseudomonas sp. GD03875. The sequence continues at coordinate 30,278 of NZ_JAOCCV010000026.1, forward strand.
GCAGGCGATGAACCTGCACGACGAAGGCGACGAAGACCTCGCGCTGCAGACCTACCACCGCGCCCTGGAACTGGACTGGTCCCGGCCGAGCACCCACTACAACATCGGCCTGATCCACAAGTACCGGCGCGAGTGGGCCGAGTCGCTCAAGCACAACCGCCTGGCCGTGGAGCTAGACCCGCAGGACGAGGCGAGCAACTGGAACCTGGCCATCGCCGCCACCGCCCTGCGCGACTGGCGCACCGCGCGCGAGGTCTGGCAGCGCCTGGGCCTGAAGATCGAGGCGGGCGACACGCCGATCGAGGCCGACTTCGGCATGACGCCCGTGCGCCTCAACCCGGACGAGAAGTCCGAAGTGGTCTGGGCCCGGCGCATCGACCCGGTGCGGGCGCGCCTGATCAACATCCCCTACGCCGAATCCGGCGCCTGCCACGGTGACGTCTTCCTGCACGACGGCGCGGCCGTCGGCCACCGTGAACACGAAGGCCGGCAGTACCCGGTGTTCAATGCGCTGGAGCTGTTCGAGCCCTCCGCCGACAGCACCTACGAGGCCAGGCTGCGGGTCGGCGACCAGGCCGACGTCGAGGCACTGATCACCCTGCTGGAGGAGCGGCGGATCGCCGTCGAGGACTGGTCGCGCTCGGTGTACATCCTCTGCAAGCAATGCTCCGAGGGCACGCCCCACGAGCACCACGACGCACCGGCGGCGAGCCCGCCGGAGCCCGGCAACGAGCGCCTGGTGGCCATCGCCGGCCCCGACGAGGACGCCATCCGCCAAGTGCTGGCCGAATGGAGCAATGACTCGCGCAGCCTGCTCGAACTGGAGTGCACGCTGGCCGCCGATGAGTTCGAGGAAGACTGAATCCCTAGAAGAGATCCAGCTGGCCCGGTGGCCCGGCCATCGGCGTCTCCACCGGGCGCTCGGGTTCGGCGGCGCTGACGCCCAGCCGCTCGGCCAGCCCGGCCGCCCGCTCGGCGCGGGTGTTCACCGCGTCGCAGAGGCGCGCCGCCAGGCCCCAGATTTCCACCTTGCGCTTGGCCCGGGTGATGCCAGTGTAGAACAGCGCGCGGGTCAGCAGCGGGCTGGGGCCTTCCGGCAGGACCAGCAGCACCTCGGCGAACTCCGAGCCCTGGCTCTTGTGCACGGTCATGGCGAAGGCGCTGTCGTGGCTGGGCAGGCGCGCGGGAGCGAAGGCGCGGAAACCGTCCTCGCTCTCGAAATGCACACGCAGCCCGTACTCGGACGCCAGGCAGATGCCGATATCGCCGTTGAACAGGCCGAGGGCGTAGTCGTTCTGCCGCACCATCACCGCGCGGCCGGGATACCAGCGCTCGCGCTCGGGCAATGACCAGCGGCGCTTGATCCGCGCTTCCAGCGCCTCGTTCAGGCCGCTCACGCCCCACGGCCCCTCGCGCTGGGCGGTGAGCGCGCGGAAGGCGTTGAAGGCGGCGAAGGCCGCGGCCGGGTCGCCCTGGCGCGCCGCCTGCAGGTAGGGCCGGTAGCCCTGCTCCAGGCGATCCAGCAGCTCGGCCTGTTCCGGCTCGGCCCGCCAGGCCAGGTCGGCGCGGCCCTCGCGCAGCAGGTCCAGGGTGCCGGTGGCGTCGCCCGCGTTGATCCGCCGCGCCAGCTCGCCGATACCGCTGTCGGCGGCGAAGCGGTGGCTGTGGCTGAGCAGCACCACGGCATCGCCCAGCGCCGAGCGCGGCGCCTCGACCGGTACGTCCTGGCCGGTGATGCGGCGCAGCTCGGCCGCCGCCGCGGCGTCGAAACCGCGCCCCTCGCACAGCTCGGCGAACACCGCGCCGGCCTCCACCGCCGCCAGCTGGTCCTTGTCGCCCAGCAGGATCAGTCGCGCCTGGGGCGGCAGGGCGTCGACCAGCTTGGCCATCAGCGCCAGGTCGACCATCGACGCCTCGTCCACCACCAGCACGTCCAGCGCCAGTGGCCGTGCCGCGTCGTGGCGCACGGCCGGGCTGTCGCCACGGCTGCCGAGCAGGCGGTGCAGGGTGCGCGCCTCCTCCGGCAGCAGCGCCTTGAGCGGGTCAGCCAGGGGCAGGTCGGCCTTGGCGTTGCGGATGGCCTCGGCCATGCGCGCGGCGGCCTTGCCGGTGGGCGCCGCCAGGCCGATGGCGAGCCTGTCGCCGCCGGGCTGCTCCAGCAACGCCGCCAGCAGGCGCACCACGGTGGTGGTCTTGCCGGTGCCGGGGCCGCCGGAGATCACCGCCAGGCGCCGGCGCACGGCCTGGGCCGCGGCCAGGCGCTGCCAGTCCGGCTGCTGTTGGTTGAAGGCGAACAGCCGCACCAGGCTGGCGGACAGCGCCGCCTCGTCCACCCCGGGCCGGTCGGCGGCGCGGGCCAGCAGCCGCTCGGCCAGCTGCTGCTCGTAGGCCTGGTAGCGCGCCAGGTACAGGCGCTGGCCCTCCAGGATCAACGGGGCGAACGCACCCGGCCCGGCCACCAGCGCGGAGCCCTGCAGACGGGCACGCAATTCGCCCAGCGCCGGCAGCGCGAAGTCGAACTCCGGCCAGGGCCGGCGGCCGGCCACCCGTGCCAGCGGCAGACACACGTCGCCGCCGGCCAGCGCCTCGCAGCACAGGGCGGCGCAGGCCAGCACGGCCTCGTCCGCCTGCGGCTCCAGGCGGCGCAGGCTGTCGAGCAGCGCGCGCTCCAGCGGGCCGAGGGGCAAGTCATGCAGGGTCATCGGTGACGCCCCTTGCGGTGGGAGCGGCCTTGGCCGCGATGCTCCCGTGCATGCCGGATCGCGGCCAAGGCCGCTCCCACCTGGCTCATATATCCTCCGCGAACAGACCATCCAGCGCATCCAGCAGCGCGCCGGAGGGCTGCGCGAAGTACACGCCGGCCTCCGGCATGCCGCGCAGGAACAGGTAGAGGGCGCCACCCAGCCGATCGTCGGCGAAGCCGGCCAGGCGACTGCGCAGGAAGCGGCGCAGCGCCACCAGGTAGATCAGGTACTGCAGGTAGTAGTGCTCGCCGGCGATGGCCTGCTCCAGGCGTTCGGGGGTGTAGTGGGCGACGCTCGGGCCGAGCCAGTTGGACTTGTAGTCGAGGATGTACCAGCGCCCGTCGTGCTCGAAGGTCAGGTCGATGAAGCCCTTGAGGAAGCCGCGCAGCTCGTCGAACTGCAGGCGCTCGGCGGCCAGGCGCATGGCCGGCGGCAGGCCGTGGGCCGGGTCGGCGAGCAGGGCGCGCAGGCGCTCCACGTCGAGGTGCTGCACCGGGAAGGTGAAGCCCAGCTCCGGCAGCCGCCGGGCCGGGTCGAGGGCGGCCAGGCGCATGCCCCGGCCGTCCAGGTCGCAGTCCAGCACCCGTTGCAGCTGCGCGATGGCGATCTCGGCCCAGGTCGCCGCGTCGATGCCGTGGTCCTGCAGGGCGGCCGGCACCAGCTGCTCCAGGCTGCCCTTGCCGCGCACCCAGTCTTCGAGGATGGCGTGCAGGCAGGTGCCGGCGCGGGCGCCACGGGGGAAGGCGAAGAAGCCGACGCCGGGCTCGCTGGCGGCCGGCATGGCCAGGCTGTCGCGGTCCGGCGCCTCCATGTGCATGCCGGCGGCCAGGCCGGAAAAGCTGCCGATGCGCCAGGCGCTGTGCAGGCTGCGGGCGAAGTGCTGCAACGCCTGGGGCGGCTCGGCGCGGCGCTCGCCAGTGGCGCTGGCCTCGTCCGCCAGCAGCGGCAGGCGGGCGATCAGGCCGTCGCTGCTCCCCGCCAGGGCGTCCAGCTCGGCGGCCAGCGCCGGGCCTTCGCCGCCGGCGAGGTGCGCCGCCAGTTCGCCCAGGGCGTCGGCCCCCGCCAGTTCCCGGCCGTGCAGCAGCCAGGCCAGGGCGCTGCTGTGCAGGCCCTCGTCCGCCAGCGAGCCGTCCTTCTTCGGCCTGGGCAGCGCGGCCGGGCCCCAGTGCAGCCACAGGCGGTCACGGGCGCGGGTCAGGGCCACGTAGGTCAGGCGCAGCTTCTCGGCGAAGGTCTCGCGCCGCGCGGCCTGCAGGCGCTCGTCCAGACGCTCGCTGCCCAGGTCGAGCAGCGGCTGGCCGTCCTCGTCGTGGCAGCGGGCGCTGTCGGTGTGCTGGCCGAGCAGGCGGCCGTCCCACAGGAAGGGGCAGAACACCAGTGGGTATTCCAGGCCCTTGGAGGTATGGATGGTGACGATCTGCACCCGCTCGGCATCGCTTTCCAGGCGCAGCAGGGCGTCCTCGCCGAGGCCCTCGCTGCCGCGCTGGCCCTCGAACCAGGCGAGCAGCGCCTCCAGCCCGGGGCGCTGCAGGCTCTCCGCCTGGAGCAATTCGGCCAGGTGCAGCAGGTTGGTCAGCCGGCGCTCGCCATCGAGGCTGGCCAGCAGGCGCTCGGCCACCCGCTCCTGGTCCAGCCAGGCCCTGAACACCCGCATGAAGCCGTGCTGCTGCCACAGCTGGTGGTACTGCTCGGCGGCGGCGCGCTCCTCGTCCCAGGCGCGTTCGTCGTCCTGGCAGCGGGCGATCTGCGCGGCGTCGCGCCCCAGCAGGCGGGTCGCCAGGGCGTAGCGCAGCACACCCTCGCGGCCCGGTTCGGCGTAGGCGGCCAGCACCGCCGCCAGCTCGCCGGCCTCCTCGCTGTGCCACACGCTGTCGCGCCCCCGCCGCACGCTGGGCACGCCACGGGCGGCCAGCTCGGCGGCGACGTTGGCGGCCTCGCGGTGATTGCTGACCAGCACCGCGATATCGCCGCCTTTCAGCGGCCTTTTGTCACCATCTTCTTCGAAATAGGCCTCGTTTCGCACGCTGGCGGCAAGCAGCGCGGCGATGCGCCTGGCGCTGTCCACCGCGGCCAGTTCGCCGGCGCGGCCCTTGGTCAGCGGCTCGTCGCCGAGCCAGACCAGGCCCAGCGGCGAGGTGCCCTCCCGCGCGGGCAGCACCAGCCGCGCGCGGGCCTTGCGGCCGGCGCTGACCGGCGGGTAGTCGAGGCCTTCCTCGGCGAACGGCTGCGGGCGGGCGAACAGCAGGTTCAGCGCGGCGATCAGCTCGGCCGTGGAGCGGTAGTTGTAGGGTAGGTCGTACTGCCGGTCGGCGTCGCCCCGGGCCTTGAGGTAGGTGGCGAGGTCGGCGCCGCGGAAGGCATAGATGGCCTGCTTCGGGTCACCGACGAAGCACAGGTCGCCAGGCAAGCCGCTCGCTACGCCCGCCATTTTCGGGTAGATGCGGTCGAAGATCGCGTACTGGATCGGGTCGGTGTCCTGGAATTCGTCGATCAGCGCCAGCGGGTACTGCTCGCGCAGGCGCGCGGCCAGGTCTTCGCCGGCCGGGCCTTGCAGCGCCTCGTGCAGGCGGTTGAGCAGGTCGTCGAAGGCCAGCAGGCGCTGGGCCGCCTTGCGCCGGGGCAGCTCGACGTTGAGCCGGTCGAGCAGCTCCACCTGCAGGGCGACCAGCTTCCGCCGCCCCGCCGGGCCGGCGGCGGCCAGCGCCTCGGCCAGCGCGTCCAGGGCCTCGGCCAGTTCGCATTGCGGTGCGTCGTAGCCTTTCTTGCAGGCCTTGGCCAGCGCCGCCGCGCCCAGCTTGGCCAGGCCGTCCGGCGCGTCGAACAGCGCCGCCGGGTCGGCGAAGTAGGCGTCCAGCTCGGCCGACCACAGCGGCAGCTTGGCCGTCTTGTGGGTGCTCTGGCTGAGGCCGCCGTGCTCGACCAGGGTCTCCACCCAGGCATGGCCCGCGTCGCGCCACAGCTCGGCCGCGCGCTGCCAGGCATCGCTGGCGGCGCCCAGTTCGGCGCCGGCGCCCGTGTCCCTCGGCTCGACCCGCAGGTAGGGCTTGCCCAGGTGGCCGCGCAGGGCCTGGCGCAGGATCGCCGGGGTGATCCTGGCCCTGGCGAGGAAGCGCGCCCAGGCCGGATCGGCCTCGGCCAGCACGTGGCGCCAGGCGTCGCCGAGCAGGGCGTCGAGCACCTCGCGGTCGTCCTGGGTCAGCTCGGCGTCGAAGTCGCCGCCGGCCTCGAAGGCCGAGTCCTGCAGGGCGCGCTGGCAGAAGCCGTGGATGGTGAAGATGGCCGCCTCGTCGAAGCCATGCACGGCCAGCAGCAGGCGCCGCCGCGACGCTTCGTCCGGGTGACGGCGGTGCAGTTCGATCAGGAAGGCGTCGTCGCTGGCGCCACCCTCGTACAGCGCCAGCAGCTCGGCCAGGCGCGCGCGGATGCGCTCGCGCAGCTCGGCGGTGGCGGCGGTGGTGTAGGTGACCACCAGAATCTGCCCGACCGACAGCTGCCGCTCCAGCAGCAGGCGCGCGTACAGGGCGGTCAGGGTCCAGGTCTTGCCGGTGCCGGCGCTGGCCTCGATCAGCGAGCGGCCGGCGAAGGGCGAGTCGTGCAGGTCGAGGCCGTTCATTCGCCGTCCCCCTCGCCTGTCGCCAGCGCCTTCAGCGCCGGCCCGAGCAGTTGTTCGGCAAGCTGCTCGAAGCGCTCGCCGAGCGGGTCGCGCTCGCGGAAGGCCAGGGCGTACCAGGGGTCCTCGCATTCGCCGGCCAGCGGGCTGAACTCGGCGCCGAGCCAGGCGGCGCGGGCGTTGTCGCGGGCGGCGTCGCGCGGTTCCTTGCGGCTCCTGGCGCTGGGCGTGCACAGGGCGCGGGCGAATTCGTAGCTGCTGCGGGTGATGAAGGGCAGCGGCGTACACAGGGCCTCGCGGTAGGCGGCCAGCCAGGGTTCGAGCAGCTCGCGCGCCTCCGGCTGCGGGCCGAGCCGCCAGTCGCCGCCCGGCGAGACCAGCAGGCTCTCGCGGGCGATGTCCGGGGTGGCGCCGAGGTTCAGCAGCAGGTGGCGCAGCCAGAAGCCGGGCAGGTCCCAGGCACCGGGCGCGCCCAGGCGCCAGTCGAACAGGCCGTGGGCGGTCACGCCGTCCAGCCAGCCGTGGACGCGCACGCCGGCCAGTTCGACATCCACCAGCAGCGGCTGCGGCGCCTCCAGCGGGCGGGCCTCGAACAGGCGCGGGGCGAAGGCGCGCACCGGGCCGCGCATCTTGCCCCACAGGGCGTGCCCCAGCTCGCCCGGCGGCAGCCAGCCGGCGGCGCGGGCGATGCGCCGCTCCTGCTCCTCCGACCAGCCGCGCTCCACCGCCTGCAGCGCCAGCTGGCGCAGGCCGCGCTTCGCGGGGCCTTCCAGGACGAAGGGCTCGTCGCCGGCGATGGCCTCGTCGGCGTCAGCGAGGCGCAGGCCCAGGCGCTGTTCCAGCAGGAAGCGCGCCGGGTGACGGAAGCACTGCAGCAGCTGGCTGGGCTCGATCATCCGCCAGTCGTCGTCCGGCTCGGGCAGGCGCGCGACGAAGGGCGGCGGGTCGAACGCCGGCACCTCGGCGAGGCGCTGGGCCGCGCGGAACCAGGCGGGCGAGAAGCCCCGGCGGCCACCGGCGGCCTCGAAGTTGCCGGGGGCGAACGGTTGCAGCGGGTGCTCGACGGTGATTGCGGCACTCGCCTTCTGCTCCCGTGGGAGCGGCCTTGGCCGCGAAGCTTCTGCGCAATCCGGATCGCGGCCGAGGCCGCTCCCACAGGGAAACGCCGCGGTGAGGTCCACTGCCTCCAGCAGTTCGCTGACCAGCACCGAGGGCGGCAGCTCGGCGTTGTCCCGCGGGTCGCGGCCGACATAGCTGAGGTAAAGGCCGTCGCGGGCACTGAGCAGGGTTTCCAGGAACAGGTAGCGGTCGTCCAGCCGCCGCGCGCGGTCGCCACGGCGCGGGCGGCGGGCGATCAGGTCGAAGCCGGCGACCGGCGTGCGCCGCGGCAGGGCGCCGTCGTCCAGGCCGAGCAGGCAGACCAGGCGGAACGGCAGGCTGCGCATCGGCACCATGGTGCAGAAGGTCACCGCGCCGGTGAGAAAGCCTGAGGCGCCGCCGCCACTCTCCAGCGCCGCGCCGAGCTGCTGACGCACCAGGGCCAGTTCCAGCGGCCGCCCGATGCCCGCGTTCTGGGCCTGCCGCCCCAGAGCGGCACAGGCCTGGCTGAGCAGGAGCAGGGTGTCGCCGGATTCGCGCTCGTCGAACAGCGCGTCGATCATCCCTTGCAGGTCCAGCGCCCAGTCGGCCAGCGGGCGCGGCCGCTGCAGGCCCTCGGCCAGCCGCGCCAGCTGGTCGACGAAGGCGCACAGGCGGCCGAGCAGTTGGGCGCGGGCGCCTTCCAAGGCGTCCAGCGGCAGGCTGTCGCCGAGCAGCGGGACACCCGCGCCGGCCAGCTGCGGTGGCGCGGCGAAGCCGAGCAGCAGGCGGTCCAGACCCTGGCGCCAGGTGAAGGCATCCTCGGCCGGCAGGTCCAGCCGCGCGCGATGCTCGCCGTCGCGCCCCCAGCGCACGCCGGCCTGGCGCAGCCAGTCGCGCAGCAGCGGCAGGTCCTCGCTCTCGATGCCGGCGCGGCGGGCGATGGCCGGCTGTTCCAGCCAGGCCAGCACCTCTTCGGCGGCGAAGCGGCTCTCGGGCAGGCCGAGCAGGCCGAGGAAGGCCTCGATCAGCGGCGTTTCGGCGCGCAGGCTGCGGTCGGCCAGGCTGTAGGGAATGTACGGCGCGCCCACCCGCCCGCGCCCGCCCGTGGTGGTGGCGAACACCGCCTCGATGTAGGGGGCGTAGCGCTCGATGTCCGGGGTGAGCACCACCACCTGGTCGGGGCTCAGGGTCGGGTCGGCGGCGAAGCGCGCCAGCAACTGGTCGTGGAGTATCTCCACCTCGCGCAGCGGCGAATGGGCGATGTGCAGCTCCAGCGAGCGGTCGTCGTCGCGCAGTGGCAGGCGCTCGCCCGGCGCGCGGGTGCGCAGGCGCAGGATGTCCTGCTGCAGGGCGTGCAGCAGGCTGTCGTCGGCCAGCTCCGCGTCCTGGGGGTAGATGCCGTGTTCCTCGGCGATCAGGCCGAACAGGCTGTCGAAGAAGTCGCGACCCTGCTTGCCCAGGCTGGCCAGCAGCGGGTGGCCGACATCGAGATACCAATCATCAAGGCCGGACTCCGGTTGCTGCGCCAGCTCACGCACGTCGCGGATCTCGCCCCAGGCTTCGCGGCACGGGTTGAGGGCGCAGATCACCACCTCGGTGTGCCGCGCCAGGCCCTCCAGCACCCGCAGATGGTGCGGCGGCAGCGAGCTGATGCCGAACACCAGCAGGCGCTCCGGCAGGCCGTCGAGGGACGCGGCGCCGTGCAGCCGCGCCAGCAGCTCGCCGAGCAGGCGCGCGCGGTGCGGGTGGCCGTCCCGGGTCAGCTCCTGCCAGAGCAGCGCCTGCCAGGCCTCGTCCGCGCCCAGGTCGCACAGCTCGCCGCGCTCCCAGGCGGCCAGCCAGTCGTCGCGGTACAGCAGGTACTGGTCGAACACGTCGGCGATCTTCGCCGCCAGGGCCAGGCGGCGGCGCTCGTCGCCGCCTTCCAGGTAGCGCCCCAGGCGCTCGGCGCGGGCCAGGTTGGCCGGCTCGCAGAGCCAGTCGTAGAGGCGCCAGGTCATCGCCTGCGGGTTGAAGGCGGACTGCTCCGGCAGCGTGCCGAACACCTGCCGCGCCAGCCCCCAGACGAAACTGGACGGCAGTTGCACGTCCAGGTGCATGGCGATGCCCTGCTCGCGGGCCAGCTGCAGGGTCAGCCAGCGGCCGATGCCCTGGCTCGGCACCACCACCCGCGCCGGCGCCAGCACGTCCGCCTGCGGCTGGGCGAGCAGGCGGCAGGCGAGCAGGCCGAGGGTTTCCAGGTCGGGGGCGTGATAGAGGCTGAGCATGGTCGGGCTAGCGTACCAGAGCCCGACTGGCTTGGCCGGCGGAGCCGTCGGGATTGATCTCGCTCAGCCCGCCGCGCGACAGCGCGACTATCCTTGCGTCAGCCTTTTTTCCCCGGACCTGCCCATGCACGAGAACACGCCCGATACCCTGGACATCTTCGACTACCTGCAGCGCATGCAGGCGTGCGACGCCTCCGACCTGTTCCTCAGCGTCGGCGCGCCGGCCCACGCCAAGGTGGACGGCCACAGCCAGCCGTTCGACGAGCGGGTGCTGGTGGCCGGCGACGTGCAGCGCATGGCCTACCAGCTGATGAGCCAGAAGCAGGCGGTGGAGTTCGAGCGCGACCTGGAGCAGAACCTGGCGGTGAGCCTGCCGGGCACCGGCCGCTTCCGGGTCAACGTCTACTACCAGCGCGGCGAGGTGGCGATGGTGGTGCGGCTGATCCGCAGCCAGATCCCGGGCTTCGAGGCCCTCGGCCTGCCCCGCCTGCTGGAGAAGCTGTCGATGCAGGACCGCGGCCTGATCCTGGTGATCGGCGCCGCCGGCTCCGGCAAGTCCACCACACTGGCGGCGATGCTCGACTTCCGCAACCGCCACCGCGGCGGGCACATCGTCTGCATCGAGGACCCCATCGAGTTCCTCCACCAGCACCACAAGTCGATCATCGACCAACGCGAGGTCGGCCTGGACACGCGCAGCTTCGACGACGCCCTGCGCAACGTGCTGCGCGAGTCGCCGGACGTGATCATGCTCGGCGAAATCCGCGACGCCGCCACCATGCAGCACGCCCTGCACTACGCAGAGACCGGCCACCTGTGCATCGCCACCCTGCACGCCACCAGCAGCAGCCACGCCATGGAGCGCATCGTGCGCTTCTTCCCCGACGAGGCGCGCAAGCAGGTGCTGGCCGACATCGCCCACAACCTGCTCGCGGTGATCGGCCAGCGCCTGGTGCCCGGGCTGAAGCAGAAGCGCGTGGCGGCCGTGGAGGTGATGCTCGGCACGCCCTACATCCGCGACCTGATCCAGCGCGACGAGCTGGACCAGCTGCGCGAGGCCATCGCCCGCGCCGCCGAGCAGGGCCTGCAGACCTTCGACCAGCACCTGTTCAACCTGCTCGAACAGGGCAGCGTGACGCTGGCCGACGCGCTCAAGTTCGCCGACTCGCGTACCGACCTCGGCCTGCGCTTCAAGCTCGAGCGCGGCTTCTCCGCCGACGATGCCGAGCGCAAGGTGCTGCGCGACGGTTGAGCCGACGGACGGCGGCGCCGGGCTTGATCCGGATCAATGGCCATCTGCCACCCCGCCCGTAAGGTAGCCTTCACCCAACCTCCATCCCGGGATCGCCATGCCCTGCCCACCCGCCCGCATCGTCTGCAGCGACCCCGTACTGGCCAGCAACCTGCGCGGCCTCTGCGGCGACTGCGAAGTCATCGTCGACCCGCACGACTGCAGCCGTGCGCCCCTGTGCCGCTGGCTGGACGACGCCGGGCTCGGCACGGACGGCCGCGTACAGGCCGCGCTCAGCGACGCGGTGGCGACCCTGGAGCGCACCCGCCACGCCTTCCGCTCCCGCGAGCTGGGCCAGCTGCGGCGGCGCCTGGAACAGTTGCTGGTCGAATTGTCAGCACCACCGGAATGAGGTAGAACGCCTCTCACTCAGGTTCCGCCAGCCGGCGGAGACCGGCTTTGCCGGGCAGGACACAAGGGCCTGCAAGACGAAGCGCCGCGATGGCCCGTTTTCCCCCGAACGCGCCATCCGGCGCTTTTTTTGTGGCCGCGAAAAGGTGGAGAAAGGGCATACCCATGAAGTCAGAGGAAAGCCTGCAGGAGCTGATACGCCGCATCGGCCTCGATCTCGACGAGGTCGCCGAGCGTCATCGCCTGCTCGACTGGCGACGCGACGACGCCCTGCGCCTGGCCGCCGCCGCGGATGGCGTGGAAGAGGCCCACCGCGGCTTCGTCGAGCGCCTCTACGAGCACCTGCAGGACTTCCCCGGCCCGGCCGGGCTGGTCAACGACCCGGACACCCTCGGGCGCCTCAAGCACAGCCAGCTGGAGTACTACCAGCGCCTCTGGCGCGGGCCCTTCGACCGCGACTACCTGAACAGCCGCCTGCGCATCGGCATGATCCATCAGTTGGTCGGGGTGGAGCTGAAGTGGTACCTGGCCGCCTACCGCCTGTACCTGGAGCGGATGAGCGACGCGCTGTTCGCCGGCCACCCCAACGCCGCGACGGCGGCCAGCCTGCTCAAGGCCGTGTTCTTCGACATCACCCTGGCCATCGACACCTACGGCGCCGCCCAGAGGCGCGCCCTGGAGGACAGCGAGGCACGCTTCGCCCGCGCCCTGCGCGGAGCCAACGACGGCCTCTGGGACTGGCACCTGGAACACGACCGCCTGTACGTCTCCGAGCGCTGGGCGGAGATGCTCGACCTCAGCCGCGACGCCCTCGGCGAGGGCTGCGCTGCCTGGTTCTCGCGGGTCCACCCGGACGACCTGCCCGGCCTGCGCCAGGCCATCGACGCTCACCTCGGCGCGCGCACGCCACTGCTCCACCACGAGTACCGCATCCGCCGCCGGCGCGGCGACTACCTGTGGGTTCTGGCCCGCGGCGTGGTCGAGCACGATCAGGACGGCCAGCGGCGCATGGCCGGCTCGCAGACCGACATCAGCTCGCGCAAGGCCGTGGAGGAACAGCTGCGCCACGCCGCCCGCCACGACCCGCTGACCGGGCTGGCCAACCGCCTGCGCCTGGACGAACTGCTGCGCCAGGCCCTGCAGCAGCTGCGCAAGCCCGGCGCCCGCGACGCCGCGCTGCTGTTCGTCGACCTCGACCGCTTCAAGCTGATCAACGACAGCCTCGGCCATCACGTCGGCGACCAGGTGCTGGTCGAGGTCGGCCGGCGCCTGTCCCTGTGCCTGCGGCCCGGCGACCACCTGGCGCGCTTCGGCGGCGACGAGTTCGTCGTGCTGCTCACCGACCTGGCCTGCCTCGACGACGCCGAGCAGGTGGCCCAGCGCATGCTCGACGGCCTGCTCCACCCGATGCACCTGGCCGAACAGACCCTGGTGGTCAGCGCCAGCATCGGTGTCGCCCCGCTGCGCGCCAGCGCGGACGCCGCCGAGGCGCTGCAGGCCGCGGACCTGGCGCTGTACCGGGCCAAGCAGGCCGGCAAGGCGCAGTTCGCCCGCTACAGCCAGGAACTGCAGGCCGCCGCCCGGCGCCAGCTGGAGCTGGAGAGCGCGCTGGGCCAGGCCCTGGAGCACGACGAATTCATCCTCCACTACCAGCCGATCTGCCGCATCGACCAGGGCGTGCCGCGGCTGATCGGGGTCGAGGCCCTGCTGCGCTGGCGCCACGGCGGGCAGCTGATCCCGCCGCAGGAGTTCATCCCCTCGCTGGAGGAATCCGGGCAGATCCTGCGGGTCGGCGACTGGGTGCTGCGCGAGGCCTGCCGCCAGGTGCGCGCCTGGCAGCTGGCCGGCCAGGAGCAGCTGCGCTGCTCGGTGAACCTGTCCAGCCGCCAGCTGCAGCAGGACGACTTCGTCGCGCGCCTCACCGACATCCTCATCGACACCGGTCTAGCGCCATCCAGCCTGATCCTGGAGATCACCGAGAGCCAGCTGATGCGCGACTGCACCGCCACCCTGATCGCGCTGCGCGAACTGGGCGGCCTCGGCGTGCGCCTGGCGCTGGACGACTTCGGCACCGGCTACTCCTCACTCGGCTACCTCAAGCGCTTCCCGCTGCACATCCTCAAGGTCGACAAGAGCTTCATCGGCGGCACCGACGCCGAGTCGCGGGCGATCAGCCGCGCCATCATCGGCCTGGGGCGCAGCCTGGCCCTGGAGGTGGTCGCCGAAGGTGTGGAGCGGGCGGAACAGCTCGACCTGCTGCGCCAGGAAAACTGCCACCTGGCCCAGGGCTACTGGTTCAGCCGGCCGCGCCCCGCCGCCGAGCTGGCGCGCCTGTTCAGGGACGAAGACCGTTTCGAAGGGTTCTGGTGCCTGCAGCCGGAATCCAGCCCAGTCACCGTTCCTCATCGCCGGGAAGTACAACGATGAAAATCAACCTGCCGGTCACACAACAAGAAGTAGCGGTCGATCCTCGCGCCAACATCCTCTCCACCACCGACCTCAAGGGCGTGGTCACCTACGTCAACCCGGATTTCGTCGCCATCAGCGGCTACAGCGAGGCCGAGCTGATCGGCCGCAGCCACAATCAGGTGCGCCACCCGGACATGCCGCCGGCCGCCTTCGCCGACCTCTGGAAGACGCTCAAGAGCGGTCGCTCATGGATGGGCGTGGTGAAGAACCGCTGCAAGAACGGCGACCACTACTGGGTCAGCGCCTTCGCCAACCCGGTGGTGCGCAACGGCCAGGTGGTGGAGTACCAGTCCGTGCGCAGCCGCGCCGCGCCCGAGCAGGTGGCGCGGGCCGAAGCGCTGTACGCCGCGCTCGCCGCCGGCCGCGTGCCCCGCGCGCTGCGCCCGCGACGCCTGTCGCTGGTGGCGCGCCTGGCCCTGGCGGTGGGTGGCGCGCCCCTGCTGGCCGGCCTGGCGCTGGGCCTGGGTGGCGCCCTGCCGCTGCTGCCGGCGCTGCTCGGCGGCGGCCTGCTCGGCGGCGCGCTGGCCGGCCTGGTGCACGGGCAGCTGCGCCCGCTGGCGGCGCTGACCCGCGAGGCCCGGCGCATCGCCGACAACCCGCTGGGGCAGCTGGTGTACTGCGGACGCAACGACGGCTTCGGCCAGATCGCCTTCGCCCTGCGCAGCCTGGAGGCCGAGGCCGGCGCCATGGTCGGACGCATCGCCGACTCGGCCCGCCAGCTGCACGACAACGCGGGCGAACTGGCCGCCGCCATGGACTGCAGCCGCGGCGCCAGCGAACTGCAGCAGCGCGAGACCGAACAGGTGGCCGGCGCGGTCGTCCAGCTGGCGGCCAGCGTGCAGGAGGTGGCGCGCAATGCCCAGCTCAGCGCCAGCGCCGCCGCCGAGGCCAACCTGGCCACTGACAGCGGCCTGCGCCAGGTGGAGCAGACGCGCCGGCAGATAGCCGAGCTGGCCAGCGAGGTCAGCCAGGGCAACCGGGTGATCCAGCAACTGCGCGCGCACAGCCTGGAGATCGACCAGGTGATCGAGGTGATCCGCAGCATCGCCGAGCAGACCAACCTGCTGGCGCTCAACGCGGCCATCGAGGCGGCGCGCGCCGGCGAGGCCGGGCGCGGTTTCGCCGTGGTCGCCGACGAGGTGCGCAGCCTGGCCAACCGCACCCAGCAGTCCACCGCGCAGATCCAGACCCTCATCGAGCGCCTGCAGCTGGGCACCACGGCGGCGGTGGACGCCATGCAGCGCAGCCAGGAGCAGGCCCAGGGCAGCGTCGACCACGCCCTGCAGGCAGCCGAGGTGCTGGCCGGGATCAACCGCCAGGTGGAGGCGATCAGCGACATGAGCCTGCAGATCGCCACCGCGGTGGAGCAGCAGAGCGCGGTGGGCGAGGACATCCAGCGCAACCTGGAGGGCATCCGCGAGGCCGGCCACAGCAACGTCAGCGCCAGCGGGCGCAGCCGCAGCAGTGCCGATCACGTGGCCGCGCTGGCCGAGCGCCTGCAGGTGCTGGTCGAGCAGTTCCGCCGCGACCGGCAGCCGGGCTGAACGCCTGGCGCCAGAGCCGATCTACTATTGGGTGAGTGGCCGCGGCAAGCGGCCACGTCGGTGACTCGGCCGCCGCAGCCGAGCGAAGAAGAGCGAGCCCCAGGACATCCGGGAGACTGCGCCATGCTCACCCTGCTCAACCTGCTCTCGGCCATCGCCCTGCTGGTCTGGGGTACCCACATCGTGCGCACCGGCATCCTGCGGGTGTACGGCTCGCAGCTGCGCCGCGTGCTCAGCCACAGCGTGGCGCGGCGGCCGCAGGCGTTCGCCGCCGGCATCGGCGTCACCGCCCTGGTGCAGAGCAGCAACGCCACCGCCCTGCTGGTCACCTCCTTCGTCGCCCAGGACCTGATGGCGCTGGCGCCGGCCCTGGCGATCATGCTCGGCGCCGACGTCGGCACCGCGCTGATGGCGCGGGTGCTGACCCTGGACCTGTCCTGGCTGTCGCCGCTGCTGATCTTCGTCGGCGTGGTGCTGTTCCTGTCGCGCAAGCAGAGCCGCGTGGGCCAGGTGGGGCGGGTCGCCATCGGCCTCGGCCTGCTGATCCTGGCGCTGCAGCTGATCGTCCAGGCGGCGCGCCCGATCGCCGAATCGCACAGCATCGAGGCGCTGTTCGCCTCGCTGACCGGCGACCTGCTGCTGGACGCCCTGGTCGGCGCGCTGTTCGCCCTGATCACCTACTCCAGCCTGGCCGCCGTGCTGCTCACCGCGACCCTGGCCGGCAGCGGCATGATCGGCCTGCCGGTGGCCATCGGCCTGGTGATCGGCGCCAACATCGGCAGCGGCGTGCTGGCCCTGCTGAACAGCAGCATGCAGTCGCCGGCCGGCCGCCGCGTGGCCCTGGGCAGCCTGCTCTACAAGCTGCTCGGCCTGCTGCTGGTGCTGCCCTTCGTGCACCCGCTGGTGGACTGGATGAAGCAGCTGGACTGGTCCGCCGCCACCCTGGTGATCGGCTTCCACCTGGTCTACAACAGCCTGCGCTGCCTGCTGATGCTGCCCAGCGTCGGGCTGATGGCGCGCCTGTGCAACCTGTTGCTGCCGGAGCGTGCCTCGGACGACGGCGTGGCCCGCCCCCGCCACCTCGACCGCGCCACCCTGGAGACGCCGAGCCTGGCGCTGGCCAACGCGGCGCGGGAGACCCTGCGCATCGGCGACCTGATCGAACAGATGCTGGCCCACCTGCTGGAAGTCCTGCGCGGCAACGCCAACGGCGCCGGCCAGCAGGTGCGCCGCCTGGACGACGACGTCGATGCCCTGCACAACGCGGTCAAGCTGTACCTCGCGCAGATGCCGCGGGACGACCTGCCGGCCCACGACAGCCGGCGCTGGGCCGAGATCATCGAACTGACGGTGAACCTGGAGCACGCCGGCGACCTGATCGAGCAGATGGCCGGCAAGCTCGACAACCACAAGCGCGCCCGCCACCACAGTTTCTCCGACAGCGGCCTGGAAGAACTCGGCAGCCTGCACCGGATGCTCACCGACAACCTGCGCCTGGGCCTCAACGTCTTCCTCAACGGCAACCGCGACAACGCCCGGCGCTTGCTGCAGGAAAAGCGCCGCTTCCGCCGCGAGGAACGCCGGCTGGCCCACGCCCACGTCGACCGCCTGAGCCGCCAGGTGGTGCAGAGCATCGAGACCAGCGCCCTGCACCTGGAACTGATCGCCGACATGAAGCGCCTCAACTCGCTGTTCTGCGGCGGCGCCTACGCGGTGCTGGAAGACGAGGACAGGGCGGAGAGCGAAGGCAGCCCGCCGCTGGAGCCGATACGGCCGCTGGGCCACTGAGCGCCCTCGGTGTTTCCCACAAGAAAAGAGATGACCTGATCGGCGCTTTCGCACACGGCCGCTGGACAGGCCCGGGGCCGGTCAGTAGCTTCAGGCAAGCCGTCTCAGCGCCCAGCGCGAGCCAAGGAAAGTGACCGGCATCCCGCGAACACCGGCCACGACGTATCAGCCAAGCATCGCAAGGAAAGCACCATGACCGACAACACCCAAGGCAGCCAGTCGAAACCCGTCGTCCTGGCCTCGTCTCTGTTCCTCGCCGCACTCTGCGTGTGCGCCCTGTACATGCTGTACAGCGGCCCGAGTCCCGACAGCGCGTTCTTCATCTTCCGCAGCGGAGTGTTCTTCTACCCGATCAGCGCCATTGCGGCCCTGGTGCTCGGCTACGTGGCCTTCCTCGGCTTCAAGCGCCTGAAGACCATGTAAGGCGCATCCCCCAGGAGCAACTGATGGCCGTTGAAAAGCAATCGACCCTCAAGCGCGCGAAGAACCCGATGCCGCCGTTCGTTCGGGAAGCCCTCGACAGCCACGGCCTCATGGAGGCCTATGCGGCGCGCCCGCCCTATCAGCAGAACGACTACCTCGGCTGGATCTCCCGCGCCAAGCTGGAAGCCACCCGGCAGAAGCGTCTCGACCAGATGCTGGAAGAACTCAGGGGCGGCGAGAAGTACATGAACATGGCCTGGTCCGGCAGACGGTCGCCGTCGCAGACCTGATACGCATAGACCGCAAACACGGAGTTCCCATGAGCCTCGGCAATACGGCAATGACCCCATACGCCTTTCTCAAGGAAATGTATGCCGACCCCTACTTTCCGGACGATCTGGTGAAGAAGGGCGAGAACATCCTGCTCGACCTGTGCAGGGAGATCGAGCAAAGCAAACCCGCCAGCCTCGACGCGCTCTATGCGCTGACGCATGCCGCCACCAACAGGTTCAACGACCTGCAGGAGGAGTTTGACGAACGCGGCAGCGAGATCGAGACCGCCGCGCGGGAAGCGATTGCCGAGGACTTCGAGCATATCGCCAGGGCCTATGGCTTTGCCGATGCGGACACCGAAGAGCTCATCGCCACCCGAGACTGGTAGGCAATGGCGACTTGCCCGAACCGAGTGCGCTTCGAAATCTTCCTCGGTGAAGTGAAGATCGGTGACTTCCTGCTGCACAACTACGACTTCCCGAATGCAGCGGGCAACTTCGTCCGCGCAGATATCGCAGACGCCGCCCTCAGCGCCCGACTCAATGCGTACATGGCGTTCTGGGTCGAAGCCGAGCGGATCGGCATCCTCGACGACTATGGCGATACATGGAGCGAATACGTCGCCGCCCACGAGGCCGAGCACACGGAGATGATCGTCGAGGGACAGTGGCTGGCCAGGAAACCCGATGGCGAGACGTTCGAAATCTCCCCGCCCGTTTTCCACCAGGCAAATGAAATCTCGTTCAGATGAAAGCCTTCCAGCCTCCCGCCACGCGTCCTGACAGCCTGCGAAGCGGCTCGATGAATGGCGCGCTACATCTCATGGATCGATAACCCATCATGAAGCCCGTACTGGATCACGCATCTGCGCTCAGAGGTGTCATCGACACGATCAACCTCATCGCCGCGCAGCCCGACATCGACGAGGAAAACCTCGTTCTTCTCCTGCGGGAGAAGGGCTACTCGCGCATCGATGCGGAGAAGCTGAATGCGTTCGTACCCTCAGCCTTTTCCTGGCCTGTTCTCAAGAAACTGGGCACCGCCTCCCTTCCCAACCACTTTCTGGCCAGCGACGAGAACGGCGTCGAAATCGAAATCCCGGTTGCCGGCCAGCACTACTTCACCGCGGCCCTGACCCTGGCCTATTCGGTGTTCACCCATGGCTGGACCAAGGAGGTGCCCCGCAAGACCTATGAAGCCGTCGCGGGGAGAAGTGCGGAGATGGATGCGGTGAACAAGGTCTATGGCGACGGCGGCTCCCTCGAAGGCACCACGCTCGGCCCGCTAAGGTTGCTGGGCATCCGTGCGGAAGAACTTCTGGAGGCCTGATAGCGATATGCCGGCCAATGCTCTCATCGAATTCGAAGCGCTCGCCGCTGAAACGGGCATCGTTCTGCCCGACCTGCTGCGCAGCCTGCTGGCGACGGGCAAGACTGTCTACGGACCTGAATGGGTCTCGACATGGCGAGAACAGGCCCTCCAGGGCTCGCTTCCATTCATCAGCTGGTATGACTTCGAGTGGATCGAGGCAGCCGATGCCCGCCGCGAAATCGAAGAGTGGCTCAACCCGAAGGACCAGGCGGGAAAGGTCTTCCTGCCTTTCGCCCAGTCGGGCGCTGGCGACCTCTACTGCCTGATGCCCCTCGACGCCCACTCCACCGGCGTGGCGCTGATCTGGCACGACGACGAGACCAGCCGGATCGGCTACCGCTCCTTCGATCACTTCGTTGCCGTTCGCTTTCTGGAAACCTTCGCCAACCTCGATCACCTGGCCGATGATTTCCCCGAGGAGCAGGTCATCCAGTGTCTCCGGCATGACGTATCGTCCGTGACCGAGCCGATGAACGAAGCCATGCGGCACTACCTGAAGTCATTCGCCGATCTCCCGACGACGCACCACGAATTCCGCCACGGCCCCCAAAGCCGGCCCGAGAACGTGCTGGCGCTGATCTCCCAGGAACGGCTGGAGCTTGAGCGCAGCCAATTCCCTGAGCCCGATACCGAACCTTTCACCATCGTCGCCCGCTGGGAAATCAACCCGCCAACGCCGGAGACCGTCACGGTCACGGCAGAACCCGCCCCCGACTGGCGCACCCAGGCGCTGAACCCGGACCAGAAGTTCGCCGCCATCCAGTCCTACCGGCAGGAATTCGATGTCAGCCTTGTCGAGGCGAAGAAGGCGATAGACCGCCACATCAGCGACACTCGCCCGGACTGATCCGGATCGCATTCTTCTGGTCCTGATGGCAACGCCCCCCTCAACCTGAAATCGATCTACCGACGCCAAGGTTTTCCATGACTGCGACCCTTTCAGAACGATACCGAGGAAGCCTGCTCGGACTGGCCTGTGGCGACGCCGTCGGAACGACCGTCGAATTCCGGCCGCGCGGCTCGTTCGCCCCGCTCACGGACATGGTCGGAGGCGGGCCATTCGGGCTGGCGCCCGGCCAATGGACCGATGACACATCCATGGCCCTGTGTCTCGCGGAAAGCCTGCTCAACAAGAAGGGCTTCGACGCATCGGACCAGATGGGGCGCTACCTCAACTGGTGGCAGTGGGGCTACCTCAGCTCCACTGGCGACTGCTTCGATATCGGCGTGACCGTGCGAGAAGCGCTTCAGACCTACCAGGCAACCGGCGAGCCTTTTGCCGGTGCTATCGACCCTGGAAAAGCCGGCAATGGCTCGCTGATGCGCCTCGCGCCTGTGGTGCTTTTCTATCATCCGGACACCCGGGCCATGCTTTCCGCCTGCGCAGACAGCTCACGCACCACCCATGGCGCACCGGAAGCGGTCCAGTGCTGCATGCTCCTGGGCCTGCTCGTTTCCAGGGCGCTGGCAGGGCAATCGAAGTCCGATCTCCTGGCCGCCAGGAACATGGACTTCAGTGAGCCCAAGGTCGCTCGCATGGCGGAAGGCGCCTACGCCACGAAGTCACGGGAGGAAATAACCGGCTCGGGCTACTCCGTAGCCTCGCTGGAGGCCGCGCTATGGTGCTTTCACCAAACCGATTCGTTCGAATCCGCCGTGCTTGAGGCCGCCAATCTCGGAGACGATGCGGATACCACCGCGGCAATCGTCGGCCAGTTGGCCGGGGCCTACTATGGCGCCGGGGGCATCCCCGCGCATTGGCTGGAGCGGCTTCACATGCGCACCGATATCGAGGCCATGGCCGATGCGCTGCTGAACGCCTCGGCCGCGCACTGACCCCATTCAACAGGGCGACCCAACAATGCCACTCGTGACAGAACGACTCGGCTCGACCGATCAGGAACCGTTGTCGCTCGAAGTGTCCTCTCCGCTGTGTTCCGCGGCGGCTGTGCTGCTGCACCTCGAAAGGCTTCCCGGGCTTCGGGTGATTGCCAAGAAGTCCTGGGTGCTGACCGACGACTTCGAGGCCTACTTCCTGTACAGGAACAGGCTTTTTGTCATGTACACCCCGTTGTCGGAATTATGGGTATCGCTTATCGGGCAGCCGGCAGACGAGCCGGTTTTCGCGGAGCTCGAAGCGCAGCTTCGGAGCTATCGGTGGTATGAGGCGTTCCTGGGGCCGCTGGCGGTGGCCAAGTATTTCTTTCTTCCCTTCAACCCACCTCGAAAGCTCATCGAGCAGCACTCATGAACATCGGCACACACCCATGGAAACCCCGCACCTGGGCTGGCTGCCTTCTGGCGCTGATGCTGGGCGGCTGCGGCCTGCCGGACTATCCGGAAGACCAGGAGATCAAGGAGGCCTTCCTCCTCGAATACCGCGATGCGGGATGCCAGGTCACTCAGGTCCACGCGCCCGTCGAGGTGCCCATCGATAACAAGACATTCGCCTACATGACCGTTCAGGTCGACGCCATGTGCCGCGATCACCATGGCGATCCGTCCCCCATCACCTCGACCCAAACGTGGCAGGTCCACAAGCAACCCAACACCCTGCTCCAGGGCGTCCGCCGGTGGACCAGAACGGGCAGGTGAGCTCCGCAGGGAGCGAGGCAGAAGGGAACACCATGAAACCAGCCATCTGCAGCATCTGCGGAAAATTCCCCGCCACTGGCGACTGGGTCGCGTTCCAGGACCATGACGAGAGACAGCCAATAGGCCTGTCGCACCCGCCAGGGCTCGAATACTTCTGCGACGAGCACGTCGGAGCGGCGCGCAGGCTTGCCAGCCTGGACTCTGCCAGCGCATTGGAAACACTGAAGAAGGGGTGCCCCCACCGCCAGTAGCCCGGATGCAATCCGGGATGGCGGACCTTGTTTCCCGGATTGCATCCGGGCTACCCAGGCGACACATCGCCTGACGGACGCCGCACCCTGAGCGCGGGGCTGCTGGTATCCTGCCCGACCCGCCGCCGCCCTCAGCACGCTCGATGCCGAACTGGAAACCCTACCTGCTCCGCCTTTTCGCCCTGGTCCAGCGCTATCCCGGCCTGATCGCCGCCTTCGGCTTCTGCTCGGGCGTGGCGAGTTTCATCCTGGTCGACCGCCAGGCAGGCGTGGGCAAGGTGATCGCGGTGCTGATGCTGCTGAGCTGGGCCTGGCTGCTGCTGGAAGGCCTGCTGACCCGCAGCGCGGCGCGCTGGCTGGGGCTGGAGGTGCCGCCGCTGGTGCTGCGCTACCTGACCCAGATGATCCACCAGGAAAGCCTGTTCTTCGCCCTGCCCTTCTTCTTCGTCACCACCTCCTGGCACAGTGGCCAGGCGCTGTTCACCAGCCTGCTCGGCGCCGCGGCGCTGCTCGCCATCGTCGACCCGATCTACTACCGCTGGCTGGCCGCGCGGCGCTGGCTCTACCTCAGCTTCCACACCTTCACCCTGTTCGCCGTGCTGCTGGTGGCGCTGCCGCTGATCGTCCACCTGACCACCGCCGAGAGCTACCGCCTGGCCCTGGGCGCCGCGCTGGTGGTGGCGCTGCCGAGCCTCGGCAGCAGCCTGCGCATCCAGGGCTACTGGCGCTGGGCGACCCTGGCCGGGCTGGTCGCCGCGCTCGGCGTCGGCGCCTGGCTGGCGCGCCAGTGGGTGCCGCCGGCGACCCTGTGGCTGACCGAGGTGGCCGTCACCGAGCAGCTGCAGCAGCGCAGCCCGGGACGCAGCCTGGGCAAGGTTTCCGCCGCCCAGCTGCAGCAGGCCGGGCTGTACGCCTACACCGCGATCAGCGCCCCGCGCGGGCTGGACGAACGCATCTACCACGTGTGGAAGCGCGACGGCGTGGAGATGGACCGCATCGCCCTCGACATCCACGGCGGCCGCAAGGCCGGCTACCGGGCCTGGACCCACAAGCGCAACTTCCCAGCGCAGCCGGCCGGCGACTGGCAGGTACAGGTGGTGACCGAGGCCGGCCAGCAGATCGGCGTACTGCGCTTCCGCGTCGACTAGGGCCTGTTCAAGCGCGGGACGCTGCGGCAAGCTGCCGTCGGATCAACCGCAAGGACCGCACCATGTTCAGAACCCTGGCCCTCCTGGCCGCCGCGCTGCTGCTCGGCGGTTGCGTCGACGACGAGTCGCAACCCACCGAGGCGGAGCGCGCCCTGCTGCTGACCCACACCGACTTCGGCTACGAGGAGGACGCCGGGCGCTACGGCAAGACCGTCTCCTACCTGAGCCGCTCCATCGAACTCACCTACGATTCCCCACCGCTCAGCGGCCTGTACCTGCACAGCACCGTCTTGCTCACCTCCAGCCCCAGCGAGGCGGCCTTCGCCAGCTATAGCGCCCTGAAAGGCGCCAGCTTCGGACTCGGCCTGACGACCGACGACGTGACCGAGGAAGACATCGCGCTGAGCCGCGACATCGGCAGCCACGCCAGACTGGTGCTGCTGCGCAAGAACGGCAAGCCGATCGGCAACATGTTCTCCACCAGCATCGGCAAGAAGCTGATCTTCACCGTGGTCACCGGCCGCCACCACTTCGACTCGGCGCAGGCCTTCGAGGCCTTCATCGAGCCCAAGCTCGCCGCGCTCGAGGCCCACGAGTACGACGATCCGCTGGTGAGCTGGGGCAAGGGGCTGTTCAGCGACGGCGAGGACGACTAGGTATCGAGCGAGGCAGCCGGACCGAAGAACTCGTAGCGGGCCTGGGCGTCCGGCACGCCAAGCTTGCGCAGGTCGCGCCGGACCGCCGCCATGAACGGCCTGGGGCCGAGGAAGTAGGCATCCACGTCGCGCTCGGCGGGCAGCCAGGCCTTCAGGCGCTCCAGGGACAGGCGGCCGTGGGCATCGGCGCCGTCGCCCGGGCGCCGCTCTTCCAGGCAGTAGAAGCGTTGCACCTGCGGATGGGCCGCGACCAGCTCGTCCACCCGTGCGGCGAAGGCCTGCACGCCGGCATGACGCGCGCAGTGGATGAAGCGGATCGGCCGGCCGCTGTGGACCGCCGCCTCCAGCATGGCCATCAGCGGGGTGATGCCGACGCCAGCGCCGATCAGCACCAGCGGTTTGGCCGAACGGTTGAGAGTGAAGTCGCCGGCCGGCACGAACAGCTCGATCTCGTCGCCTTCGCCGATCCGCTCGTGCAGGTGGCTGGAAACGCGGCCGCCCGGCTCGTGCTTGACGCTGATGCGGTATTCGCGGCCATCCGGCGCGGTGGACAGGGAGTAGTTGCGGCGCACTTCCTCGCCGTCGATGACCAGGCGCAGGCCGATGTACTGGCCGGGGACGAAGTCGAGCAGCGCGCCGCCGTCGGCCGGCCGCAGGTGGAAGGAGGTGATCTCCTCGCTCTCGCGCACCTTGCGCGCCACGCGGAACGGACGGCCGCCCCGCCAGCCGCCCTCGGCGCGCTCGCTGGCGCAATAGACCTCTTCCTCAGCGCCGATCAGCAGCTCGGCCAGCTGACCGTAGGCCTGGCGCCAGGCCTCGATCACCTCATCCGTGGCGATCTCGGCGCCCAGCACCTCGCGGATGGCGCGCAGCAGGCAGCCGCCGACGATGGGGTAGTGCTCCGGCAGGATCTGCAGCGACACGTGCTTCTGCACCACCTGGGAAACCAGCTGGCCCAGGGCCTGTAGCCGGTCGATGTGGCGGGCGTACATCAGCACGCCGTTGGCCAGCGCCCTCGGCTGGTCGCCGCTGGCCTGGTGCGCCTGGTTGAACAGGGGGCGCACCTGGGGGTACTCGGCCAGCATGATGCGGTAGAAGTGGGTGGTCAGCGCCTCGCCGCCGCTTTCCAGCAGAGGCACGGTGGTCTTGACGAGAGCGATGTGTTCATTGGACAACATAGGGGTTTTCCTCTTGCACGCAGGTTTTTCTGCAAGAGGCCTATCAGCAATCGTGCCATTTGATTTATTCATATAAATCAAATGCTTAAACAGTTAATTGTCGATTTGACAGCGAGCCTTCGAATGTCGAATCGACAGCAGGAAGTCATGATGACCACCCACCCGCTGCTCCAGGCCCTGCTACCGCTGGTCGACGACCTCAGTCGCGAACTGGACGAAGAAGAGCGCTACCGGCGCCTGCTCAGCGCGTTGCGCGCGCTGATCCCCTGCGACGCCACCGCGCTGCTGCGCCTGGAAGGGGACCTGCTCATTCCGCTGGCGGTGGACGGCCTCAGCGCGGACACCCTGGGCCGGCGCTTCGCCCTGGCCGAGCATCCGCGCTTCGAGATGCTGCTGGGAGACCGCCGGCCGACCCGCTTCGCCGCCGACAGCGACCTGCCCGACCCTTACGACGGCCTGGTGGAGGATCATGTCGGCCATCTGGAAGTGCACGACTGCCTGGGCTGCCCGCTGTTCATCGACGACCGCCCCTGGGGGCTGATCACCCTCGACAGCATGCAGCCCGGCAGCTTCGCCCAGAGCGACCTGGACAATCTGGAAGCCTTCTCGCGCCTGGCCGCCGCCTCGGTGAAGGCCAACGACCGGCTGCTCAGCCTGGCCCAGCGCGCCGAGGCCGAGCGCCAGCTGGCCGCGCGCTTCCGCGAGGTGGCCGGGCAGGCCGCCACCGCCGAGCTGATCGGCCAGAGCGCCGCGCACAAGCGGCTGCAGGCGGAAATCGACACCGTCGCGGGCAGCGACCTCACCGTGCTGATCGAGGGCGAGACCGGCGTCGGCAAGGAACTGGTGGCGCAGTCCATCCACGCCCGCTCGCCGCGGGCCGGCAAGCCGCTGATCAGCATCAACTGCGCGGCGCTGCCGGAGCAGCTGGTGGAAAGCGAGCTGTTCGGCCACGTGCGCGGCGCCTTCACCGGCGCCAGCGGCGAGCGCAGCGGCAAGTTCGAACTGGCCGACGGCGGCACCCTGTTCCTCGACGAGGTCGGCGAGCTGCCGCTGGCGGTGCAGGCCAAGCTGCTGCGGGTGCTGCAGAGCGGCCAGCTGCAGCGCCTGGGCTCCGACCGCGAGCACCGGGTGGACGTGCGCATCCTCGCCGCCACCAACCGCGACCTGGCCGAGGAGGTGCGCGCCGGGCGCTTCCGCGCCGATCTCTACCACCGCCTCAGCGTCTACCCGCTCAAGGTACCGCCGCTGCGCGAGCGCGGCCGCGACGTACTGCTGCTGGCCGGGCACTTCCTCGAACAGAACCGCGCGCGCCTGCACCTGCGCGGCCTGCGCCTGGCCGCCGAGGCCCAGGCCGCGCTGCTGGGCCACGCCTGGCCGGGCAACGTGCGCGAACTGGAGCACCTGCTCGGCCGCGCCGCGCTCAAGGCCATGGCGCGCCAGCCGGAGCGGCCGCGCATCCTCTCCCTGGAGGCCCGCGACCTGGACCTCGGCCCGCTGCCCATCGCGCCGCAGCCGGCGAGCGTGGAAGCACCGGGCGATGCTACGGCCGAGCCGGTGGGCGACCTGCGCCAGGCGGTGGACGCCTACCAGCGCCAGCTGATCCAGGCCGCCCTGCGCCGCCACCAGGACAACTGGGCGGCCGCCGCCCGCGAACTGGGCGTGGACCGGGCCAACCTGCACCGCCTGGCGACCCGCCTCGGCCTCAAGTGACGGCGGGCGCCCAGCCCGCTACGACCCGGCGCCGACGCCCGCTTCCAGCTTGCGCCAGAGCAGGCGCACCGCCGCCTTGCGCGACAGCACGCAGCGATACAGGCGGATTTCCAGCTGCACCTGCCATTTCTCGCCGCCGCAGACCGCCAGCTCGCCCCTGGCCAGCTCGGCGCTCACCGACAGGCGCGGCACCCAGGCCACGCCGAGGCCCTGCAGCGCCATGGTCTTGAGGCTGTCGGCCATGGCCGTCTCGTACACCGTGGTCGAGCGCAGGGCGCGCTGGCGCAGCAGCTGGTTCACCGAGCGGCCGAGGAAGGCGCCGGCGCTGTAGGCCAGCAGCGGCACGCTCTGGCCGGAGTCCAGGTCGAACAGCGGCACGCCATCCTCGCCCACCGCGCAGACCGGCAGCATGGCCGTGGAGCCGAGGTCCAGCGAGGGGAAGATGTCCGGCGCCAGCTGCACGGCCGCGTCCGGGTCGTAGTAGGCGAGGATCAGGTCGCAGCTGCCCTCGCGCAGCGAGTGCACCGCCTCGCCGACGTTGGTCGCCACCAGGCGGGTGGACAGCGGCAGGCCCTCGCGGCGCAGGCGGCCGATCCATTCCGGGAAGAAGCCGAGGGTCAGCGAGTGGGCGGCGGCGATCTGCAGCACCTCGCCCTGCTGGCCTTCCAGGTTGTGCAGGTGGCGCACCACCTCGCCCAGTTGCTCGACCATGCTGCGCGCGGTGACCAGGAACAGCTGGCCGGACTCGGTCAGCTCCACCGGCGTGCGGGTGCGGTTGACCAGGGTCAGCCCCAGCGCCGCCTCCAGGCTGCGGATGCGCCGGCTGAAGGCCGGCTGGGTGACAAAGCGCTTTTCGGCGGCCTGGGAAAAGCTGCGGGTGGCGGCCAGGGCGACGAAGTCTTCCAGCCACTTGGTTTCCAGATTCATCGATCAACCATCGTTTGAAATTATGCACGCGCGACATCGAACCCGAGTCACGGCGACATTATGCCGATTACGCATACCATAGCGTTTAACAGCATTGGCCGACGGACGGCACAGAGCCTAGATTATTGGGCATCGCGGCGCCAAGCCGTATTTCCCAGAGAAAAGATCCATCATGTCCGCTGCTGCATCCGTCCGCATCGAAAAAGACCTGCTCGGCACCCTCGAAGTCCCCGCCGAGGCCTACTACGGCATCCAGACCCTGCGAGCCGTGCAGAATTTTCGACTGTCCGGCGTACCGCTGTCGCACTACCCGAAACTGGTGATCGGCCTGGCCATGGTCAAGCAGGCCGCGGCCGACGCCAACCGCGAGCTGGGCCACCTGTCCGCCGCCAAGCACACCGCCATCAGCACCGCCTGCGCCCGCATCATCCAGGGCGAGTTCCACGACCAGTTCGTGGTCGACATGATCCAGGGCGGCGCCGGCACCTCGACCAACATGAACGCGAACGAAGTCATCGCGAACATCGCGCTCGAAGCCATGGGGCACGAGAAGGGCGAGTACCAGTACCTGCACCCTAACAACGACGTGAACATGGCGCAGTCGACCAACGACGCCTACCCCACCGCCATCCGCATCGGCCTGCTGCTCGGCCACGACAGCCTGCTCGGTGCCCTCGACCGGCTGATCAACGCCTTCGCCAGCAAGGGCCTGGAGTTCGGCCACGTGCTGAAGATGGGCCGCACCCAGCTGCAGGACGCCGTGCCGATGACCCTGGGTCAGGAATTCCACGCCTTCGCCACCACTCTGGGCGAGGACCTGCAGCACCTCAAGCGCCTGGCGCCGGACCTGCTCACCGAGGTCAACCTGGGCGGCACCGCCATCGGCACCGGGATCAACGCCGACCCGGCCTACCAGAAACTGGCCGTGCGCCGCCTGGCGATCGTCAGCGGCCATCCGGTGGTGCCGGCGGCCGACCTGATCGAGGCCACCAGCGACATGGGCGCCTTCGTGCTGTTCTCCGGCATGCTCAAGCGCACCGCGGTCAAGCTGTCGAAGATCTGCAACGACCTGCGCCTGCTCTCCAGCGGCCCGCGCACCGGAATCAACGAGATCAACCTGCCGCCGCGCCAGCCGGGCAGCTCGATCATGCCGGGCAAGGTCAACCCGGTGATCCCCGAGGCGGTGAACATGGTCGCCTTCGAGGTGATCGGCAACGACCTGGCGCTGACCCTCGCCGCCGAAGGCGGCCAGCTGCAGCTGAACGTGATGGAGCCGCTGATCGCCTACAAGATCCTCGACTCGATCCGCCTGCTGACCCGCGCCATGGACATGCTCCGCGAGCTGTGCATCGACGGTATCACCGCCAACGAGCAGCGCTGCCGCGAGCTGATGGAAAGCTCCATCGGTCTGGTCACCGCGCTCAACCCGTACATCGGCTACGAGAACGCCACCCGCATCGCCAAGACCGCGCTGGAAACCGGCCGTGGCGTGCTCGAACTGGTCCGCGAAGAGAAGCTGCTGGACGACGCCACCCTGGCCGACATCCTGCGCCCCGAGAACATGATCGCCCCGCGCCTCGTGCCGCTGCAGCACTGATTGGAGAACGCCCCCATGCAAACATCCGCGACCCCGGTCACCAAGGCCCTGTTCCTCGCCCTGCACCCGCCGCGCCGCTGCTGGCCCGGCCTCGCCGGCTTCTACGTCTCCCCGAGCCAGGCGAAGGCCCCGGCCCGTCGAGCGAAAACCGGTTCATAGAAGAGGCCCTCACCAGCCTCACCCTCAGGGATGGCCTCGGCCATCCCTTTTTTTGGCCGGGTTGCAGCGCCCTGCCCCATTCTGGGTCCCCGCCTGCGCGGGGATGACGAGGTGCTTCCGAAACAGTCATTCCCGCGCGGGCGGGACAGCAGCTGTATCGCTGAACAGCGCTTGCGCTGGCCCGAAGGGGAATAATCCAGCGGCAGGCAGCTGCAGCGTCCAGTCAGGGCTAGGCTGCGGAACGCGTAGGGTGGGTTAGCCGCTTGCCGACGTAACCCACCGGCGGTGGCGCGGTCGATTGCGCCGGTGGGTTACGGCCTGTGGCCCAACCACCCTACCGGCTCCCCGGCAGGCTGCCTCCGCAGGGCAGCTGTAGCGTCTGCAACATGCGACTGGGGCATAGCCTCTTTCGCTATGTCCCCGTCATGTGTTGGCGGTGCAATCCTGCTTTTTGTGGGAGCGGCTTCAGCCGCGAATTTCGCGGATAACTCCACTCCCGCCAGGTGTGCAGCAACTAATTTGCGCCGGCCCGTAGGGTGCGCCGTGCGCACCAGCAGACCCGCACATTGCCCCGGTGCGCATGGCGCACCCTGCGTCAGAGCTTCCAGGCGCGGCGCAGGGTCCGCAGCGCCTCGGCGATCTGCGCCTCGGGCACGGCGGCGAAGCCCAGCACCAGCCCGGCGCGCGCCGTCTCGGGCGCCGCCTCGCCCTCCAGCCAGTATTCGCCCAGGCCGTTCATCTCCACCCCGGCGCCCCGCGCGGTGGCCACCAGCTCACGCTCCCGCGCCCGGCTGGCCACCGGCACACACAGGTGCAGGCCGGCCTCCACCGTTGGCAGCGGCGCGCACCCCGGCACCTCCGGCCAATCCCGCAGCAGGGCGTCGCGGCGCGCCCGGGCGGCCTGGCGCATGCGCCGCACGTGGCGCTGGAAGTGGCCGGCGGCGATGAACTCGGCCATCACCGCCTGGGTGCCGATCTCCGAATGGCGCATGTCCAGCGCCTGGCGGCGGGCGAAGGCCTCGGCCAGGGTCGGCGGCAGCACCAGGTAGCCGAGGCGCAGTGCCGGGAAGGCGATCTTGCAGAAGGTGCCGACGTACAGCACCCGGCCCTGGCGATCCAGCGCCGCCAGGGGCGCCAGCGGGATGCCGCTGTAGCGGTACTCGCCGTCGTAGTCGTCCTCGACGATCCAGCCGTCCCGGCGCTCGGCCCACTCCAGCAGCTCCAGGCGCCGCGCCAGCGACAGGGTGACACCGGTGGGGTACTGGTGCGAAGGCGTGACGTAGGCCAGCCGGCAGTCCGCGATGGCGGCCAGTTCGGCGGTATCCAGCCCGTCTTCATCCACCGCCACGCCGCACAGCTCGGCGCCGGCCACGGCGAAGGCATGGCCGGCGGCGCGATAGCCGGGGTTCTCGACCGCCACCCGCTCGCCGGGCTGCACCAGCAGCTGGGCGCACAGGCTGATGGCCTGCTGGGCGCCGCAGGTGATCACCACCTGGGGCGGGTCGCAATTCAGCCCGCGGCTGCTGCGCAGGTAGGCGGCCACCAGTTCGCGCAGCGCGGGGTCGCCCGCGGGGTCGCCGTAGCCCAGGCGCGCCGCCGAGGGACGGCGCCAAAAACGTGCCTGCAGGCGCGCCCAGGTCTCGAAGGGGAACAGGTCGAAGGCCGGCACGCCGATGCGGAAGGCCCTGGGCGGACCGCTCAGCGGCGCTGGCAGGTGGTGCGCCTGCAGCCGTCGCAGCGCCGCGCTCGGTGCCGGCACGCTGGCGAGCGGCTGCGGCGCCGGGCGCTCGGTGGCCAGGTCCGCCACGTAGGTGCCATCGCCCACCCGCCCTTCCACGTAGCCCTCGGCGTAGAGCTGGTCGAACGCCCGGGTCACGGTATTGCGCGAGATGCCCAGCAGCGCCGCCAGGTCGCGGCTGGCCGGCAGCCGTGCGCGCCCGGCCAGGCGGCCGTCGAGGATGCGCTCGCGCAGGGCCTGGTAGAGCTGGCGCGCCAGGCCCTGGCCGGGGTCCAGGCGGATGCCGGAGAGATCGACCGGCAACGGCGGTGTGGCGGACATGGATTGGCTCCATCGAACAGGCATTGAATGGCTCTTACAACAGACCAATATCCTGCCTAGCATGACGCCATTCCGCCAGGAGCCGCCACCATGTACGTGCCCACCGCCTTCCGCCAGGACGACCTCGCCGAGCTGCACGCGCAGATTCGGGCCAACCCCTTCGCCCTGCTCGCCAGTGCCGGCGGCGAGGGCGTCCAGGCCAGCCACCTGCCACTGCTGCTGGAGCCCGGCGAGGGCGAGTTCGGTACCCTCTACGGCCACTTCGCCAGGGCCAACCCGCACTGGCGCGAGCTGCAGGACGGCGCCGAGGCCCTGGCCGTGTTCTCCGGGCCGGACGCCTACATCAGCCCCGCCTGGTACCCGGCCAAGGCCGAGCACGGCAAGGTGGTGCCGACCTGGAACTACATCGCCGTACACGCCCGCGGCCCGGTCGAGCTGATCGACGACCCGCAGCGCCTGCTGGGGATCGTCGGCCGCCTCAGCGACCGCCACGAAGCCGACCGGCCGCAGCCCTGGGCGGTCGACGACGCGCCGCGCGACTACCTCGACGCCATGCTGCGCGCCATCGTCGGCTTCGCCCTGCCGATCCGCCGCCTGGAGGGCAAGTGGAAGCTCGGCCAGAACCGATCCGCCGCCGACCAGGCTGGCGTCCACGCGGGCCTGAGCGACTCCGCAGCGCCCCGCGACCGGGAGCTGGCCGCACGCATGACCCTCAACCCCTGACCCCGCAAAAGGAAATGCCCATGTCCCCTGCTTCGCCGCTCACCATCCGCCCGGTCGGCGCCGCCGACCACGCCACCTGGCTGCCGCTGTGGGAGGGCTACCAGCGCTTCTACCAGGCCAGCATCACCGCCAAGACCAGCGCCCTCACCTGGCAGCGCTTCCTCGACCCGGCCGAGCCGATGCACGCGGCCCTGGCCTGGCGCGACGGCGAGGCCGTGGGCCTGGTGCACTTCATCTACCACCGCAGTTGCTGGACCAGCGGCGACTACTGCTACCTGCAGGACCTCTACGTCGCCGAGGGCGTGCGCGGCGGTGGCATCGGTCGCGCGCTGATCGAGCATGTCTACGCCGAAGCGCGCAAGGCCGGCGCCTCGCGCGTGCACTGGCTGACCCAGGAAACCAACTACCAGGGCCGCATGCTCTACGACCGCATCGGCGACCGCTCCGGCTTCATCCAGTACCGCAAGCTGTTCTGAAGCTCGCCAAACGGATCGATGTAGGGCGGGTGCAACCCGCGGTCGGCGTCACGCGGGTTTCACCCGCCCTACGTCAATAATCTGTGGGAGCGGACTTGTCCGCGAATGCCTCCGGATAAAAAGCTCGCGGACAAGTCCGCTCCCACACAAAGCCCTTCCACACAGGCTTCCCATACAGGCCCGGTCCCCGCAGGCCTGCTCCTGCACAGGTCCTTCAACGCCGAGTCAGCTGCCGGTAGAGCTGGGGCAGGTACAGCGGCAGGTGCTGCGGCTTGTCGATCAGGGTGTAGCCGGCGGCGCCGAACATGTAGGGCAGGTAGTCGCCGGCCTCCTGGTCGATGGTGATGCAGAACGGCAGCACACCGGCGCGGCGCGCCTCCAGCACCGCCTCGCGGGTGTCTTCCACGCCGTAGCGGCCCTCGTAGAGGTCGAGGTCGTTGGGTTTGCCGTCGGTGACCAACAACAGCAGGCGCTGGCGCTGCGGACGCTCGCCGAGCAGGCGGGTGGCCTGGCGGATCGCCGCGCCCATGCGCGTGTAGTAGCCGGGACGCAGGGCGAGGATGCGCCCGCGCGCCTGCTCGTCGTAGCGCTGGCCGAAGCGCTTGAGTTCCTGCATGCGCACCTGCTGGCGGCGCAGCGAGGAGAAGCCGTACAGGGCGAAGTCGTCGCCCGCCGCCGCCAGCGCCTCGGCGAACAGCAGCAGGCTGTCGACGATCACGTCGATGACCCGCTGCTCGTCGTTCAGGTGCGCCTCGGTGGACATCGACAGGTCGGCCAGCAGCAGGCAGGCCAGTTCGTTGCGGATGCTGCGCTGTTCGAGGAACAGGCCCTTCTCGCAGGCGCCGCCCTGACGGCGCTGCACCTGGAAGTCGATCCAGGCGGACAGGTCCGCTTCGCTGCCCTGCGGCTGCTGGCGCAGCCACTGGCGGTCGTTGCACAGGGTCTCGAACTGCCGCCGCAGCTTTCTCGCTGGCAGGGCCAGACGCGCCGGCAGCGCCTGCGCCTCGGCCGCGCGCGGGTGGTACAGCTGCACGCAGACGTGGTCCTCGTGCAGGCTGACGCTGCGGTAGTCCCACTCCGGCAGGCGCAGGCCCTCGCCCAGTGGCAGGTCGTCCTGATCCGCGCCGGGCAGGTCGAGGTCCAGGCGCAGGCCGCCGCCCTTGCGCGTGCGCTGGCGCGACAGGGTCAGCTCGTCGAGGTCCTCGGCCACGCGGGCGGCGTCGAGGTCCTCGCTGTCGTCGTTGCAGCGGTCCAGCTGGACGTGCTCGGACCAGCTGAACAGGTTCTCCAGGCGGAACAGCAGCAGCCCGCCCTTGCCGGCACCGTCGTCGATGCGCGAGGCGCGCTTGCGCAGCTTGCGTTGCGCCGGGTTGGGGTTGGCGGCGCTGCCCTCGCCTTCCTCGGGCAGCTCGCTGCAGGCGCCGGGGCCCTGGGCCTGCGGCGGGTAGAGCCACAACGGCAGCGGCCAGGGCGCGCGCTCGTCGTGGGCGAAATCGGTGACGCTGCCGGGCTCGCGCAGCGCCTGGCGCAGGTCGCACTCCAGCGCGGCGCTGGCCGGCGGCAGGCTGTCGGGGTCCGGCCGCAGGCGCAGGTGCGCCTCGACCAGGCGTTGGTAACGCGGCCGCAAGGCCGGATAGCGTCGCAGCAGTTCGCCCACCCAGCGCTGGTTGTCCCGCCCCCAGTGGCGCATGCCATCGGCGACGGCCGCCAGCATGGCCAGCCAGCGGTACAGCTCGCGGTTGAGTTCGGCGTGGGGGAACACCGCCAGGCTCGGCGGCAGGCGCAGGTTCTGCGCGTCGCACCAGGCCACCGGCATCTGCTTGCAGGTGCCGGCGACCTGTTGCAGCAGGTTGCGCCGCAGCAGCAGTTCGCGCGGCTGCGCGGCCTGGATGTGCACGGCGCTGGCGCCGCCCAGGGCGTGGTAGAGCAGGCCCAAGGAACGTTGCAGGTCGCTCAGCTGCACCTGGGCGTGGCTGAAGTCCGGGTCGGCGCGGCGGGTGATGAATCGATGCCAGACGCTGCCGGCCCACTCCTCGACTTCGATGCTGAAGGCCATGGCCCCTCCCAATGATCGACACCGCGTAGGGTGCGCCGCGCGCACCAATAGGCGATGCGCATCCCCCTGTGGTGCGCACGGCGCACCCTACGCGATCAGGCGACAGCCGCCGTGCGGCCGCGCTGGACGAAGCTCAGCAGGTAGCACACCAGGCCGATGGCGAAGCCGACGCCTGCCACCAGGCGCATCCAGAAGTACGGCGCCAGCTGGTCCATGGTCGCCATGAAGGCCATCGCCTCGTTGTCCGACGGCCAGCGCTGCAGCCAGATCTGTGCCACGCCGGCCGCGGTCAGCAGCAGGGTGATCGCCACCATCGACAGGGTCATCAGCCAGAAGCCGGCGATCTCCACACGCTGGGCGCGCTCCGCCGGCGCCTCGCCGATGCCGCGCAGGCGGGGCATGGCGTAGGAGATCATGGTCATCACGATCATCGCGTAGGCGCCGTAGAACGCCAGGTGGCCGTGGGCCGCGGTCAGCTGCGAGCCATGGGTGTAGTAGTTGACCGGGGCCAGGGTGTGCAGGAAGCCCCACACGCCGGCGCCGAAGAACGCCGTCACGGTGGTGCCCAGCGCCCACAGGCCGGCGGCGCGGTTGGGGTGCTCGCGACGGCGACGGCGCACCATGCTGAAGGCGAACAGCACCATGGCGAAGAACGGCAGCGGCTCCAGCGCGGAGAAGATCGAACCGAGCCACAGCCACACGCCCGGCGCGCCGATCCAGAAGTAGTGGTGGCCGGTGCCGATGATGCCGGTGATCAGGGCCATGGCGATGATCACGTAGAGCCACTTCTCGATCACCTCGCGGTCGACGCCGGTGACCTTGATCAGCACGAAGGCCAGCATCGAACCCATGATCAGCTCCCACACGCCTTCCACCCACAGGTGCACCACCCACCACCAGTAGAACTTGTCGCGGGTGAGGTTTTCCGGGTTGAAGAAGGAGAACAGGAACATCACCGCCAGGCCGATCAGGCCGGTCATCATGACCACGCTGACCGTGGTCTTGCGGCCTTTGAGCAGGGTCATGCCGATGTTGTAGAGGAAGCCCAGGGCCACCACCACGATGCCGGCCTTGGTGATGGTCGGCTGTTCGAGGAACTCGCGGCCCATGGTCGGCAGCAGTTCGTTGCCGGTGAGCTTGGCCAGGCTGGCGTAGGGCACCAGCAGGTAGCCGAGGATGGTCAGCACGCCGGCCACGGCGAACACCCAGAACAGGATGATCGCCAGTTTCGGGCTGTGCAGCTCGCGGTCGGCCTCCTCGGGGATCAGGTAGTAGGCCGCGCCCATGAAGCCGAACAGCAGCCAGACGATCAGCAGGTTGGTGTGCACCATGCGCGCCACGTTGAACGGGATCAACGGGAACAGGAAGTCACCGACCACGTACTGCAGGCCCATGATCAGGCCGAACAGGATCTGCCCGACGAACAGCATCAGGGCGAACACGAAGTAGGGTTTGGCCACGGCTTGCGAGGCGAATTTCAGATGCGGATTGGCAATGCTCATGTCTCAGCCCTCCCTGTTCGGCGGCCAGTCGTTGGTATCGATCTTCGAGGTCCACTTGAGGAACTCGGCGAGATCGTCCACTTCCCTGTCGCTCAGGTTGAATTGCGGCATCGCCCGGCGGCCGGGAACGCCCAGCGGCTGGGCCGCCATCCAGGCATGCAGGAAGCCGTTGAACTGCTCCTCGCCGCCGCGACGGACGAACACGTTGCCCAGTTCCGGCGCGAAGTAGGCGCCCTCGCCGAGCAGGGTGTGGCAGCCGATGCAGTTGTTCTGCTCCCAGACCAGCTTGCCGCGCACCACCGCCTCGTTCATCAGGTGTTCGTTGGTGCGCTCGGGTATGGTCTTTTCGGTATGGAAGGTCAGGGCCAGGAATATCAGGATGAAGAACACGCTTCCCCCGAAGTAGATATTCCTGGCCATCCCCTTGGTGAAGGTCTCCGACATGGTCATGTCCTCAAAGGCTTGGCGCAGCCATTCTCGGACGGCGGTTGGCAAAAACCGCTTGATGGCAATCAAGAAGCCGGAAATGGACGGGCGAGGGCGGAACGTGTGGGAGGGGCCTTGGCCCCGAGCTTTTGGCTTTTGGCGCTTGCGCGGCTCCAGGAAAAGCTCGCGGACAAGTCCGCTCCCACAAAAGCGGGGCGCGCTGCTTGATCTGTGGGAGCGCCGGGGGCGCCTAGCCTTGTCCGCGAATGGGCTACTCCGGCTCGTTCAGGGCGTACCGAGATACAGCGCCAGCGCCATGCACGCCGCCCAGCCCAGCAGCAGGGCGCGCCACAGGCGTGGCCCGTGGCGAAGCTCCATGAAGCCGTCGACGATCAGCCAGGCCTTGCCAAGCGCCGCCAGCGACAGGCCCATGGCCGCCCAGGACGGCACCGGCGCGGCGACCAGCCACAGGCTCGCCAGCGACAGCAGCAACAGGCCCAGCCAGCAGGCGAATGCGTTCACCCCGTTCACCTCTGCAGATAGAGCAAGGGCAGCAGCAGCACCCAGATCAGGTCGACCATGTGCCAGTACAGGACGCACGACTCCAGCTCGCTGCGCCTTTCCGGCGCGTCGTACACCCCGCGCCGGCAACGCAGCGCCAGCCAGGCGAACAGCAGCAGGCCGGGCAGCACGTGGAGGAAGTGGAAGCCGCCGAGAATCCAGTACAGGGTGAAGAAGCGGTCGTACTCCAGGTCCAGCCCCATCTCGATCAGGTGCGCGTACTCGCCGCCCTTGAGCACCACGTAGACGCAGCCGCTGGCCAGCGCCGCCAGCAGCAGCGGCGCCGCCTTCCGGCCTTCGCCAGCGCGCGTCCGCTGCACGGCGAGCGCGGCGAACAGGCCGGCGGTGAGCAGGCTGAGGGTCAGCGCCAGGCCGATGGAGCCGTCGAGCAGCGCCCGGCTCGCGGCGAACTGTGAGCCGGACAGCACCTGGGCGACGATGAAAGTGAGGATCAGCAGAGCGAACACCGTCAGCTCGGCGAGGATGAACAGCCACATGGCCAGGTCGCCCGGCAAGCGGGCGGCCGGGTAGTCAACCGAGGTGGACATCGACCAGGTCCAGCAGCGCGGCGACGGTCTGCGCGTCGTCCGACAGCGGCTCGGCCAGGCAGGCGCGGCAGGCCGCGCGCGGCTCCATGCCGGCGTGGATCAGGCGCGCGGCGTAGATCAGAAGGCGGGTCGAGGCCACCTCTTCCAGATCGTGCTGTTCCAGGCGGCGGATGTCCTGGCCGAGGGCGACCAGGCGCCGCGCCAGCGCTTCGCCGACCTGCGCCTCGCGGGCGACGATGCGACACTCCTCCTCCGCGCCCGGGTAGTCGAAGCGCAGCGCCACGAAGCGCTGGCGGGTGCTCGGCTTCATGCCCTTGAGCAGGTTCTGGTAGCCGGGGTTGTAGGACACCACCAGCATGAAGCCCGGCGGCGCGCGCAGGGTCTCGCCGGTGCGTTCCAGGTACAGCTCGCGGCGGTCGTCGGCCAGCGGGTGGAGCACCACCACGGTGTCCTGGCGCGCCTCAACCACTTCGTCGAGGTAGCAGATACCGCCCTCGCGCACGGCGCGGGTCAGCGGGCCGTCCTGCCACCAGGTGCCCTCGCTGCCGATCAGGTGGCGGCCGACCAGATCGGCGGCGCTCAGGTCGTCGTGGCAGGCCA
Source organism: Pseudomonas sp. GD03875 (assembly GCF_029840585.1). Classification (NCBI taxonomy): domain Bacteria; kingdom Pseudomonadati; phylum Pseudomonadota; class Gammaproteobacteria; order Pseudomonadales; family Pseudomonadaceae; genus Pseudomonas; species Pseudomonas sp. GD03875. The sequence goes on from NZ_JAOCCV010000026.1 coordinate 68,661, forward strand.
CGGTGTACAGCGGCAGTTGCAGGCGCTGCGCCATGTGCTGGACGAAGCGGGTCTTGCCGCAGCCGGTGGGGCCCTTGATCAGCACCGGCATGCGCTGCTGCCAGGCCTGCTCGAACAGCAACTGTTCGTCGCCCTGTACCTGATAGAACGGCGCGCTCTGCATGACTCCTCCAGTTTTCCGTTACGGCCTGGGCTGCACGCTAACGGCCCGCGACGCGGGCTCTCAAGCGCTACGCGCGGCGGACTTGATTGCGGTCAAGCGGATCAGCAGATGCCCCTGTATATGATCGATCCCAAACAACGCGCCAGCCCCGGCGGGCCACATACGATGAGGAAATGATCATGAAGAAAGCGCTGATTCCGCTGGTCGCCCTGGTGGCGATGGCGAGCCTGCCCGCTGCCCACGCCGCTTCCGGCGAGGAGCTGTTCAAGAGCAAGCCCTGCGGCGCCTGCCACAGCGTGCAGACCAAGCTGGTCGGCCCGGCCCTGAAGGACGTGGCGGCGAAGAACGCCGGCGTCGAGGGCGCGGCGGAGACCCTGGCCGGGCACATCAAGAACGGCAGCACCGGGGTCTGGGGCGCGATGCCGATGCCGCCGAACCCGGTGAGCGACGAAGAGGCCAAGATCCTCGCCGAGTGGGTGCTGACCCTGCAGTAAGACGACGACGCGGGCCGGTGGCGAACCGGCCCGCCTGTGAACGAACGGGGCAACCGGCCGCAGGGCCGGTTGTCCCGTTTGCGTTGGAGCATCTCTCTGTGGGAGCGGCCTTGGCCGCGAATAGGGCTAGCAGAAAAGCATCGCGGCCAAGGCCGCTCCCACAAGGGCCGGTCCCACACAGTAAGGCCACTCCTACAAAGTAAGACTGCTCCCACAAAGAAGAAGGCTGCGAGGCCCGGCACCCGGTCGGGACAGGGCGAACTTGATTGCGGTCAAGGAGACCGGCAGAGCGCCTTACCTACCATGCACCGCAATAGAGCAGTGCGAGCAGGTAGCCTGATGAAGCCCCAGTTTTCCATCGCCGGCGCGTTGCGCTCCTGGGGACAAGGGCTCGTCGTGCTGCTGGCCCTGATGGCGGCCGTGCCGCCCGCGCAGGCCAGGGACTACGAGATCGAACGGCAGCGCATCGAGCAGGTCTTCCCCGCCGCCGACAGCGTCTCCGAGCCGGAAGGCCAGTACCTGGTGCGCACGCTGCGCCAGGGCGACGAGGTTCTCGGCTACGCCTTCCAGAGCATCCACGTCACCGATATCCCCGCCTACTCCGGCAAGCCGATCAACATGCTGGTGCTGCTCGACCCGCAGGGTGTGATCCGCGACGCCTACATGCTCGAACACCACGAGCCGATCGTGCTGATCGGCATTCCCGAACAGAAGATCCACGCCTTCAACGCCAACTACAGCGGCGTCAAGGCCAGCCAGCGGGTGGTGGTCGGGCGTTCCAATGACCCCGACGCGGTGACCGTGGACGCGGTGACCGGCGCAACCGTGACGGTCATGGTGATCAACGAGATCATCATGCGCGCGGCGCACGCGGTGGCGGTCGACCTGGGGCTGATCGAGGCGGGCGCCAGCATGCGCCCGCGCCCGTCGCGGGTGCGCGACGAGCTGTTCCACGAGGCGGGCTGGAGCGAGCTGACCGGCAACGGCGCGATCCGCCGCCTGCACCTGACCCGCGGCCAGGTCGACGACGCCTTCAAGGGCACCGAGGCCGAGGGCATCGACGTGGCGACGGCGGACCGGCGCGAGGAGACCTTCATCGATCTCCATGTCGCGCCGCTGAACCCGCCGACCATCGGCCGCAACCTGCTCGGCGAGCGCCAGTACGACGAACTGATGGCCGGCCTCGCGCCGGGCGAGCAGGCCTTCGCCGTGCTGGGCAACGGCGAGTATTCGTTCAAGGGCTCGGGCTACGTGCGCGGCGGCATCTTCGATCGGGTGCAGCTGCGCCAGTTCGGCGACGTCATCAGCTTCCGCGACCTCGACTTCATCCGCCTCTCCGACGTGCACGCCGAGGGCATGCCCGAGTTCTTCGAGATGGCGATCTTCATCGCCCGCCAGCAGCATGCCTTCGACCCCGGCTCGCCATGGACCCTGGAGCTGCTGGTGCGCCGCCAGACCGGCCCGGTCTCCGGCATCTTCACCAGCTTCGAGCTGCCCTACCAGATCCCCGAGGACTACATCGAGCGACCGCAGCCGACCGCAGCCGAGCTGGCCGCCATCGAGGAGGCCAACCGCCCCGTGTGGGTCAACATCTGGTACCAGAAGAGCTTCCAGATCGGCGTGCTGCTGGTCGCCCTCGGCCTGCTCACGGTGATCCTGTTCCTGCAGGACAGCTTCGCCCGCCGGCCGCGCTTCCTGCACTGGCTACGCCGCGGCTACCTGCTGTTCACCGTGCTGTTCATCGGCTGGTACGCTCTGGGCCAGCTGTCGGTGGTCAACGTGCTGACCTTCGTCCACGCGGTGTTCCAGGACTTCCGCTGGGAGCTGTTCCTCACCGATCCGATCATCTTCGTGCTCTGGGTATTCACCGCCGCCAGCATCCTGCTCTGGGGCCGTGGCGTGTTCTGCGGCTGGCTGTGCCCGTTCGGCGCGCTGCAGGAGCTGATCAACGAGCTGGCGCGCAAGATCAGGATTCCCCAGTACGAGCTGCCCTTCGCCGTGCACGAACGCCTCTGGGCGATCAAGTACATCATCCTGCTGGCGCTGTTCGGCCTGTCCCTGGAGTCGATGATGCTGGCCGAGCAGGCCGCCGAGGTAGAGCCGTTCAAGACCGCCATCACCCTGCGGTTCGACCGCCAGTGGTGGTTCGTCCTCTACGTGGTGGTGCTGCTGGCGGTCAACGTCTTCACCCGCAAGGTGTACTGCCGCTACATCTGCCCGCTCGGCGCCGCCTTGGCGATCCCCAGCAAGTTCCGCCTGTTCGACTGGCTCAAGCGGCGCAAGGAGTGCGGCAACCCCTGCCAGCTCTGCGCGGTGGAGTGCGAGATCCAGGCGATCCACCCGGACGGGCGGATCAACGGCAACGAGTGCCACTACTGCCTCGACTGCCAGATGACCTACCACAACGACGACAAGTGCCCGCCGCTGATCAACAAGCGCAAGAAGCGCAACAAGCGGGCTCCCGAGCCACAACTGATCCCCGCCGTCGAGGTGAACGAGACCTGAGCCGGGCGCCGCGAGGCGCCGGGCAGGCGTGTTTTCCCAAACAGGAGCAACCCCATGAACGACAAGAATTCGGATAAGGACGACAAGGCCGGCCTGAGCCGGCGCGGCTTCCTCGGCGCCAGCGCGGTGACCGGCGCCGTGGCCGCGGCCACCGCCCTGAGCGGCGGCGTGATGACCCGCGAGAGCTGGGCGGCGGCGGTCAAGGACAGCGCCAACAAGGTCCACGTCGCCCCCGGCGAGCTGGACGAGTACTACGGCTTCTGGAGCGGCGGCCACCAGGGCGAGGTGCGGGTGATGGGCATCCCGTCGATGCGCGAGCTGATGCGCATCCCGGTGTTCAACGTCGATTCGGCCAGCGGCTGGGGCCTGACCAACGAGAGCAAGCACATCCTCGGCGACAGCGCCCGCTTCCACAACGGCGACTGCCACCACCCGCACATCTCCATGACCGACGGCAAGTACGACGGCAAGTACCTGTTCATCAACGACAAGGCCAACACCCGGGTCGCGCGCATCCGCCTGGACATCATGAAGTGCGACAAGATGGTCACCATCCCCAACGTCCAGGCCATCCATGGCCTGCGCCTGCAGAAGGTGCCGCACACCAAGTACGTGTTCTGCAACGCCGAGTTCGTCATCCCGCACCCGAATGACGGCAAGGTCTTCGACCTGCAGGACGAGAACAGCTACACCCTGTACAACGCGGTGGACGCCGAGACCATGGAGGTCGCGTTCCAGGTCATCGTCGACGGCAACCTCGACAACACCGACATGGACTACACCGGCCGCTTCACCGCCGCCACCTGCTACAACTCGGAGAAGGCCTTCGACCTCGGCGGCATGATGCGCAACGAGCGCGACTGGGTGGTGGTGTTCGACATCCCCGCCGTGGAGGCGGAAATCAAGGCCGGCCGCTTCATCACCCTGGGCGACTCCAAGGTGCCGGTGGTCGACGGCCGCAAGAAGGACGGCAAGGACAGCAAGGTCACCCGTTACATTCCGGTGCCGAAGAACCCCCACGGCCTCAACACCTCCTCGGACGGCAAGTACTTCATCGCCAACGGCAAGCTGTCGCCGACCTGCTCGATGATCGCCATCGACATGCTGCCCGACCTGTTCGCCGGCAAGCTCGGAGACCCGCGCGACGTGGTGGTCGGCGAGCCGGAGCTGGGTCTCGGCCCGCTGCACACCACCTTCGACGGCCGAGGCAACGCCTACACCACGCTGTTCATCGACAGCCAGGTGGTCAAGTGGAACATGGAAGATGCGGTGCGCGCCTACAAGGGCGAGAAGGTCAACTACATCAAGCAGAAGCTCGACGTGCACTACCAGCCGGGCCACCTGCACGCCACCCTGTGCGAGACCAGCGAGGCCGACGGCAAGTGGCTGGTGGCGCTGTCCAAGTTCTCCAAGGACCGCTTCCTGCCCACCGGCCCGCTGCACCCGGAGAACGACCAGCTGATCGACATCTCCGGCGACGAGATGAAGCTGGTCCACGACGGCCCGACCTACGCCGAGCCGCACGACTGCATCATGGCCCGCCGCGACCAGATCAGGACCAAGAAGATCTGGGAGCGCAACGACCCGTTCTTCGCGCCGACCGTGGCCAGGGCGAAGAAGGACGGCATCAACCTGGAGACCGACAACAAGGTCATCCGCGAAGGCAACAAGGTGCGCGTCTACATGACCTCGATGGCGCCGGCCTTCGGCCTCACCGAGTTCAAGGTGAAGCAGGGCGACGAAGTCACCGTGACCATCACCAACATGGACCAGATCGAGGACGTGACCCACGGCTTCGTCATGGTCAACCACGGCGTGAGCATGGAGATCAGCCCGCAGCAGACCTCGTCGATCACCTTCGTCGCCGACAAGCCGGGACTGCACTGGTACTACTGCAGCTGGTTCTGCCATGCCCTGCACATGGAAATGGTCGGCCGGATGATGGTCGAGCCGGCCTGAGCCGGTGGCCGGGGAAGCCAGCCTTCCCCGGCC
>NZ_JAOCCV010000027.1:0-70683 GCF_029840585.1 Pseudomonas sp. GD03875
ATAGCCGCCCTGTTCGTCTGTGCAGTCGCAAGGCTTGATCTGTAGCGTGGCATAGCCTGAAATGGTGCTATTAGCGTCCACTTGAGATCTAGTTATGGCAGCAGCTATTAAGTGCCACAGCCTATCGGACGACCAAGGGATAACTGGACTCCGCGCGGCATTAAATGTCATAGAGCTATGGAGGGGGACACTCGATCAGACGTGTCGCATTCTGCATATTTCGCAAAGCATATATGCCTCTGCGAAGCAGCAGGAGCCTGAGTGGTCTGTTGTTTTGGATTGCGAGCAGTTACAAAGAATTAGTTTGGTCCTGAATACCCATGCAGCACTCGGCACCATCTTCACCAACCCCGATAACATTTATGGCTTCCCGTCGATGGTGAATCACAATGATTTTTTCGCCGGTCGTTCGCCTCTTGAGGTAATGGCTGAGGGTGACTTGGCGTCTCTGACTGAAACCTGTAATAGGATAGATGCGCTTCGGTAGTGCTGATACCAACTCCGACATGCATACCAATCTCCTGCGCAAGACGCTCTTGAATGGACCGGCCGAGCCCAGCCAGATCATCTACGCCAGCCACGCCGCTCCCATGCCTCATCGACGGACCTCAATCCCTCGCAGAATATCCGCCATTACCTGCATGACTCGGTTGCTGATGTCAGCGTAGAGCTTGTAGTTGCTTGAGCGCGCGACCATACCTTGTCTGCGCGTTTCATGGTGCGCCTTGTAGTAGGCAGCGCCCATGGTAATTCCGAGGGCCTTGACTGCCTCTTTCTCTGGGAATCTAGCTCACGCGCCAGTGGCGTTGAGTTGAGGCTGGTGGCCGGAAGCGGATGCGGCCTCTCATGAGGTGGCCTCGAATAGGCAGGTCATCCCCAGCTCTGATCGGCACTCAATCTAATCAAACATGATCAGTCTAACGCTCCCTTCCAGCGAGAGAGCGGTAGCGACAAGCAGCAGGGGCCCTGAAATGACAAAGGCGGCCCGAAGAGGCCGCCTTCTGACCAAGTTTTTTCACCAGCATACATATCCGGGAGAGGAAGCTCTTGGGCCGCGCAAGCATGGTATCACCCGCTGAGCTATCCAGAACCCTCCAACTTAGAGGTTAGAATTACGAGGCAAAAACTCTCCCCCAATCTCGCTTCACAAGCGCCTTACATGCCTCGGGAGCACCTCCAAAACACCTTGATGAGACACGTAGCATTTGTGTTGCGGTTTGGTAGGTGATGGGTTCTCCATCTTGGTCGAGTAGTGCTCCTCGAGCACCAATCAGAATTGCATGCCCTGCCACCACGTCATGGGCCGAAACCGGTACAAGAGAGCACCCCGCAACTGCATCCCCGGCAGCCACACGGGCTAGGCGGTACGCGATGCTAGGCATTGGCAGAAAGTCTGCAGGAGCACATAACTCAGCGTTCAGTTCAGGCTTACCAGCAGCTGCTGTACTCACTAAGACTCTGCTGCCCGGCTGCAAGTCCAGTACATCCAACTGGGAGGGCACCGCTTTGCCATTGCGGAATATTCTGCCAAGGCCTTTCGCCCAGGATATACAATCAGATCCGTAATCGGTGATTGGTGCATGTACCACTCCGAGAACCGGGATTCCATTTCTTAGCAGCCCGACTGATACGGCTGAACCTTTTCTACCCAAGAGGAAATCGCTAGTCCCATCGTTGGGGTCAACGACCCAGCAATATTTATCGCCGCTTAGATGCGCACCGGTTTCTTCGCCCCAGAAGTCGCAATCCATAATTCGTAGCAACGCCACTCGCAGCTGCGCTTCTATCTCTTGGTCAACGTCGGCCTTGTCTCCATGACCTCTAGGCCCTCCTGGGAGATTCCATTCCGCAAGCAATAGCTTTCCCGCCGCTAACACGGCTTCGGTTACAGGCTGCAGTAGATCTACACAACTCATGAGACGTTTCATACGGCATCAATGTCCGGGTCCTACGTCGGCCTCAATTTTGCAGCTGCCGGACCTGAGTTAGCAGTGCTGGGGGCTTCCAGATATGCAGCTTAGGTTGGCATTGATAGAAAGCTCCATTGAGCGTGCAATTACGCATGATATTCTGCAAATAAAAGGGCTCTGTCTCTTTAAACCAGTTGCAGCGCACTGGTAGCTCATGCTCTCAGAGCAAACCAGGCTGCGAATTTGGATCTAGACACACGTGGCCTCGGTCAAAGCGTGAGTGCTCTGCAGCACATTGATAAACGCCTCATGAAAGCTCATTGCCTTGCGATGCTTTAGCGCAAGACCTAATGCTGAAGAGCTAAACGGTGTCCGCTCCGCCCCTCCAACAGAGCCGTGCTGCGATACACCAGAAGTCTCACGCCGCTGCGGCGGCCAGAGCCGGCAATTTGTATCTCGCTGGAGAACACCCTTGTAGCGCAGATGGATGATCATCTAGGATGGATCTCAGCTTCGACGTCCATTGTATTTAAAGTACCCATGGACATCGAAAGCAATGAAAAGAAGGCCCGGGATCTGTGGGCTGCTGGGCCTGTCCATGGCCTGCTTTGTATCAGGTACGCTGACGGCTACCTGGGCGATCCCGGCGGCCACTGCCGCTGCACGCCGGAGCAGGTCCAGCGCTACCGCAACAAGCTGTCCGGCCCGTTGCTCGACCGTATCGACCTGCACCTCACGGTGGCACGGGAGAGCACCTCGCTCGGCGCCGGACCCGACCACTCGCACGCCAGCGCCCGGGTCGCTCAACGGGTAGCCGAGGCGCGCGAGCGCCAGCAACGACGCCAGGGCTGCGCCAACGCCTTCCTCAATCTGGCCGGGCTACGCCGGCACTGTGCGCTGGAAGCAGCAGACGAGCGCTGGCTGGAACAGGCCGCCGAGCGCCTGCGCCTGTCTCTGCGCGCCACTCACCGCCTACTCAAAGTGGCGCGCACCCTGGCCGACCTGGAAGGCGCCGAGCGCATCGCCCGTCCGCACTTGGCCGAGGCGCTGCAGTACCGCCCTGCCGGCGACGCGTGACACAAGCGAATCTATCGAACCTGAACCAACCAGAGATTTACGCTATCGAACTGTGCTAGAATGCGCCGCCCCGCCCTTGGCGGCCATCCGATCACAAGGAGAGCTAGCTCAATGGAGGCATCTTCGTCTTCGCGTTCCACCCTCAACCCGCCGGTCTTCTACGGCTCCGCGATTCTCGTCCTGGCCCTGGTGCTGTTCAGCGTGCTGTTCCAGGAAGCCACCCAGAACCTCTTTACCCGCCTGCAAGGCTGGATCATCGGCAACCTCAGCTGGGTCTACATCCTCTCGGTCGCACTGATCCTCATCGCCGTGGTGTTCCTCGCCGTCAGCCGCTACGGCGACATCAAGCTCGGCCCCGACCACAGCGAACCCGACTACAGCCGCACCACCTGGTTCGCCATGCTGTTCTCCGCCGGCATGGGCATCGGCCTGATGTTCTTCGGCGTCGCCGAGCCGGTGATGCACTTCATCGAACCGCCGGTGGGCGACGGCGGCACCATCGCCGCCGCCCGCGAGGCGATGCGCATCACCTTCTTCCACTGGGGCCTGCACGCCTGGTCGATCTACGCCATCGTTGCGCTGGTGCTCGCCTACTTCTCCTTCCGCCACGGCCTGCCGCTGACCCTGCGCTCGGCGCTCTACCCGCTGATCGGCGAGCGCATCCATGGCCCCATCGGCCATGCCGTGGACATCTTCGCCATCCTCGGCACCGTGCTCGGCGTCGCCACCTCGCTGGGCGTCGGCGTCACCCAGATCAACACCGGCCTCAACCACCTGTTCGACGTGCCGATCAACGTGCCGGTGCAGATCGCGCTGATCGTCGGCACCACCGCGCTGGCCACCATTTCGGTAGTCAGTGGCCTGGACGTCGGTATCCGCCGCCTGTCCGAACTCAACCTGGGCCTGGCGGTGCTGCTCCTGCTGCTGATCCTGGTGCTCGGCCCGACCGTGTTCATCCTGCAGACCTTCGTGCAGAACACCGGCGGCTACCTGTCCAACCTGGTCAACACCACCTTCAACCTGTATGCCTATGAGCCGAACGACTGGATCGGCGGCTGGACCCTGTTCTACTTGGGCTGGTGGCTAGCCTGGTCGCCCTTCGTCGGGCTGTTCATCGCTCGCATCTCGCGCGGGCGCACGGTGCGCGAGTTCGTCGCCGGGGTGATGCTGGTGCCGACCGCCTTCACCCTGCTGTGGATGACCGTGTTCGGCGACACCGCCATCCACATGATTCTGTTCGACGGCATCGACAGCCTGGCCGAGGCGGTCAGGGCCGACTCGTCGCTGGCGCTGTTCGCCTTCCTCGAACAGTTCCCCTTCGCCTCGGCGCTGTCGCTGGCGGCCATCGTCATGGTGGTGGTGTTCTTCGTCACCTCGGCCGACTCCGGCGCCATGGTGGTGGACATGCTCGCCTCGGGCGGCGCCGACTGCACGCCGGTGTGGCAGCGCATCTTCTGGTCCAGCTCCATGGGCCTGGTGGCCATCGCCCTGCTCCTGGCCGACGGCCTCAAGGCCCTGCAGACCGCCACCATCGTCAGCGCCCTGCCCTTCACCCTGGCTCTGATGTGCGCCATCTGGGGGCTGTTCAAGGCGCTCAAGCTGGACGCCACCAAGCGCGGCATCCGCTACCAGGCGCTGAACACCTCGCGCCCGGCGCCGCACCATGCCGGCGGCTGGCAGCGCCGCCTGCGCGGCATGATGATGTTCCCGCGCCGCGCCCACGTGGTGCGCTTCCTCGCCGAAGTGGCGCGGCCGGCGATGGACGCGGTGGCCGACGAGCTGCGCAAGCAGGGCTTCCCGGTGCAGGTGGAGGACGGTGACGACGGCCGCGTGCGCCTGTCGCTGGGCGCGCCCGAATCACCGGAGTTCATCTACCAGGTCCGCCCGCGCGCCTACGTGATGCCCGGCTTCGCCCTGGTCGGCAGCCAGGAGGACAGCCGCGAGGAGCGCAAGTACTTCCGCGCCGAGGTGCACCTCAAGGAAGGCGGCCAGGACTACGACGTGATGGGCTGGAGCCGCGACGACCTGATCGGCGACATCCTCGACCAGTACGAGAAACACATGCACTACCTGCATCTGGTGCGCTGAGGCGGTGACGCTTCTGTACCACCGGGCCGGACCATCCTCGTAGGGTGCGCCATGCGCACCGTGGCCTTTCAGGTAGAGAGCGTGGCGGTGCGCACGGCGCACCCTACGACGGAAAGGCCGGAGCGGGCTGTGCGCTCCGGCCGGGCGCTCAGCCGGCCAGGCGGACGCCGGTCTGGCGCTGGCGGCAGGCTTCGCCGAAGGCCTCGAAGATCTTCACCGAGGCAGGGTTCTGCGCCGCCTGCCATTCCGGGTGCCACTGCACAGCGAACAGGAAGGGCGACAGGCTCGGCGCGTGGAAGGCCTCGACCAGGCCATCCTCGGCGAGGGCCAGGGGCTCCAGGCCCTTGGCCAGGGTCTTCACGCCCTGGCCGTGCAGGGAATTGACGCCCACTTCCTCGCCGCCCAGCACCCTGGCCAGCCAGCTGCCCGACTGGATGCGCACCTTGTGCGCCTCGGCGTACTGCACGTCCACCGGGTCCTCGGAATTCTCGCGGTGATCGTTGAAGCCGGGCTCGGCGTAGAGCTTCTGGTACAGGTCGCCACCCAGGGCGACGTTGATTTCCTGCATGCCGCGGCAGATGGCGAAGATCGGCAGGCCGCGGGCGATGGCCGCCTTGATCAGCGGCAGGTCGAACTGGTCGCGGTCGCGGTCCTGGCCCTTCTCGGGGGTGAGGTTTTCCTGGCCATAGAGGGCCGGGTCGATGTTCGAGCCGGCGCCGGTCAGGTACACGCCGTCGGCCATGTCGAGGTACTGCTCGAGATCGTCGGTCCCGCAGCAGGTGGGCACCAGCACCGGCACGCAGCCGGCGATCTCCACCAGCGGCACGATGTATTTGTGGGTCATCACCTGATAGTCGTGGCCCTTGCGCTCCTGGGCGCCCATGGACATCAACACGACGGGTTTGCGCTTGGCAGAGGGGGTCTTTGCACTGTTCTTGTTGGACATACGTCACCTTGGGGCAGATCGGTTCTGCCGTTGCTGTGCAGGTGGGTCGGGAGATCGACGCACTACCTGTTTGGCACGGTTCCGTCTGTCGGCGGCGTAGCGGGCCTCACCTGGAGGCATGGGAGTGGAAGGTAACGGACCTCCCGCGACGGCCGCATAACAGTCGAACCGCCGGCACAGTCTCCTTATCCGCGTAAAATATGTCAAACATTTCAAGAGGGGCGCCTGGCGACCATTGGCCTACAGGCGCCATTCCATGGCACACAAGCCTGATTCCGCCTGGCCTCCACCCTCGCAGAAGTCCAATATTTTTTACGAATAACACTCAGCCAGCGACCCGCTCCACCGCCGGCAGGCGCATCTGCCCGAATTCCGCGAGCAGGAAGTCGCGCAGCCGGCGCAGGCGTTCCTCGCCGCGCCGCCCCTTGGGCCAGACCAGGTAATAGCTGTCCCCGCTGGCCACCGCGCTGGGCCAGGGCAGGCCCAGGCGCCTCTGCTCCACATCCTCGGCGATCATCACCAGGTCGCCGATCGACACGCCGTAGCCCCGCGCCGCCGCGACGATGCCCAGCTCCAGGGTGTCGAACACCTGGCCACCGCGCAGCGGCACCCGCTCCTCCAGCCCCATGGCCTGCAGCCAGCGCCGCCAGTCGCGGCGGTCCGGCGTCGGGTGGAGCAGCTCGGCAGCCTGCAGCCGCGCCAGGTCCCACGGGACATCGGCGGCCGCCTCGGGTGCGCACACCGGGATCAGCCATTCGGCGAACAGCTCGACGCTCTCCCACTCGGCGGGGAAGGCGCCACCGCTGCTGAGCAGCACGGCGCAGTCGAACGGCTCCTGGTGGAAGTCGACCTTGTCCACGTCCATCCAGGCGCTGGTCAGTTGCACCTCGATGTCCGGGTTGCGCTGGCGGAAGCGCGACAGCCGCGCCAGCAGCCAGCGCATGGTCAGGGTCGAGGGCGCCTTCAGGCGCAGGGTCGCGTCGTCGGCGCTGAGCGCGGTGCAGGCCCGCTCCAGGGCGTCGAAGCCGTCGCGCACGCCGGGCAGCAGCAGGCGCGCGCTCTCGCTCAGGCGCAGGTGGCGGCCGGCGCGCTCGAACAGGCTGCAGCCGAAGTGATCCTCCAGGGTGCGGATATGCCGGCTCACCGCGCTCTGGGTGATGGCCAGCTCCTCGGCGGCACGGGTGAACGAGGCATGCCGGGCGGCCGCCTCGAAGGCGCGCAGAGCATAGAGCGGGGGCAGGCGACGGGCCATGACGACAATCCATGAGTAATAGTCATGCCAAGCATCGCATTTTTCCCTTTGTGCGTGGCCGTGCAGATTCCGAGAATGCGCGCAATCCTTTCTCCTGGCCGGGATTTCCGGCGGCGCCTCTTGTCTGAGCCTCACTCATCATGCCGCAGTCCACCCGCGACGAACTGGTCGCCCTCTTCCGCCTCGCCGGTCCGCTGATCGCCGCGCAGCTTGCCCATGTGCTGATGGTGTTCACCGACACCATCATGATGGGCATGCTCGGCCCTGAGCAGCTGGCCGGCGGCGCCCTCGGCGCCACCTGCTACTACATGCTGTCGCTGTTCTGCGTCGGTATGGTGGCGGCAGTGGGCAGCCTGGTCGCCATCCGCCACGGCGCCGGCGATGCCCCGGGCGCCACCCGCCTGCTGCAGAACGGCCTGTGGCTGGCCCTGCTGCTGGGCATCGGCGGCGCCCTCTGCCTGCGTTCCCTCGGCCCGCTGCTGCCGCACCTGGGCCAGCAACCGGACGCCGCGGCGCGCGCCATGGAATTCCTCGGCCCGCTGGCCCTGGCCCTGCCCGGCTACCTGGCCTTCATGGCCCTGCGCGGCTTCACCAGCGCCATCGGCCACCCCGGCCCGGTGATGACCATCGGCATCGTCGGCGCCATCGCCAACTTCGTCATCAACTACGCCCTGATCAAAGGCTGGTTCGGCCTGCCCAGCCTGGGCCTGGGCGGCATCGGCATGACCACCGCGCTGGTCAGCAGCGGCATGGCCCTGGCCCTCGCGCTGCACATCCTGCGCGCGCCGGCCTACCGCGACTACGCGCTGCTGCACGGCCTGCTGCGCCCGCGCCGGGCCGAGATGGGCAAGCTGCTGCGCCTGGGCCTGCCGATCGGCGGCACCTATGCCGCCGAGCAGGGCATGTTCACCTTCGCCGCACTGTGCATGGGCGCCCTCGGCAGCGTGCAGCTGGCCGCCCACCAGATCGCCATCCAGGCGGTGACGCTGGCGTTCATCCTGCCCCAGGGGCTGTCCTACGCGGTGACCTTCCGTGTCGGCCAGCACTACGGCGCCGGCCGTCCGGCCGACGTGCGCCGCGCCGGACGCCTGGGCATCGCCGGCGGCGCCTGCTGCATGCTGGTGTTCGCGCTGCTGTTCTGGCTGATGCCGGAGCCGGTGGTGGGGCTGTTCGTCGACCGAGCCGACCCGGCCTTCGCCGAGGTGGTCGCTCTGGCCGTGAGCCTGCTGGCGGTGGCCGCCGTGTTCGAGCTGTTCGACGGCGCGCAGAGCATCGCCATGGGCACGATCCGCGGCCTGGGCGACGGCAAGACCACCCTGCTGGTCGGCCTCGGCTGCTACTGGCTGATCGGCATCCCGCTGGCCTGGACCCTGGCCTTCCCGCTCGGCTGGGGCGCCCACGGCGTATGGTGGGGCCTGGCCTGCGGGCTGGCCTGCGCGGCCATCGGCCTGACCCTGGGCTTCGAGTGGAAGACCGACCGCCTGCTGCGGCCTCGCCCGGCCCCGCAAGACAGCTCGGCACAGCCCTGCCTGCCGTAGGAGCGGGAGGCTGCCTGCACATCCCCCTCATGTGGGAGCGGCCTTGGCCGCGAAAGGGCCAATAGAGCTTCGCGGCCAAGGCCGCTCCTACAGGGCGTGAAGGCTAGAGGGACAGCGGCTGTCCGGAGAGCAGCGGCTGGCGCAGGCCGAACACCAGGAAACGGGCAAGGTCGGCCAGCGGCAGCGGCTTGCTGATCAGGTAGCCCTGCACCTGGTCGCAGCCGAACTGGCGCAGCAGCGCCAGCTGCTCGGCGTTCTCCACGCCCTCGCCAACCACCTCCAGATTGAGGTTGTGCGCCAGGTTGATCATGGCCCGCACCAGCTGGCGGTTCTCCGCACGCTCGCCCATCTCGCCGACGAAGCTCTTGTCGAGCTTGAGCAGGGTGATCGGCAGGTTGTTCAGGTGGACGAAGGAAGAGAAGCCGGTGCCGAAGTCGTCCAGCGAGAAACGCACGCCGAGCCGGCCGAGGGCCTGCATGGTCTGGCGCACCTGCTCGCTGCGGCGCATCACCGCCGTCTCGGTCAGCTCGAATTCGAGCATCTGGGCGTCCACGCCACGTTCCTCGATCAGCCGGCCGAGGGTGGCCAGCAGCTGGCTGTCCTGGAACTGGCGGAACGACAGGTTGACCGCCATGTGCAGCGCCGGCAGACCGCGCCCGCGCATCCACTGCATGTCGCGCAGGGCGCGGGCGATGACCCAGTAGCCGAGCGGCACGATCAGCCCGCTCTCCTCGGCCAGCGGGATGAACTCGTCGGGGCCGAGCAGGCCGCGTTCGGCGTGGCGCCAGCGCACCAGCGCCTCCAGGCCGACGATGCGCCCGCTGGTGAGGCACAGACGTGGCTGGTAGTGCAGCTCCAGTTCGTCGCGGCGCAGGGCCCGGCGCAGCTCGGCCTCGAGGTCGGCCATGCTGCGCGCGCCACGGTGGACGCGCTCGTCGTAGAGGTGGAAGGTGCAGCCCTGGGCGGCCTTGGCCTGCTGCATCGCGATGTGCGCGTGCCACAGCAGCGGGTCGGCCTGCTCGCCGGCGCGGGCATGGGCCAGGCCCAGGCTGCAGCCGAGCAGCAGACTCTCGCCGTCCAGCCAGTAGGGCTCGGAGAGCGCCTCGGTGATGCGTTCGGCGAGGCGTTCGGCACGGCGCGGGTCGCGCCGAGTGTCGATCAGCAGGGCAAACTCGTCGCTGCCCAGGCGCGCCAGGTCGTCGCCGGCCTCCAGCTGGGCCTTGAGCCGCGCCACCACCTGCAGGATCAGACGGTCGCCGGCCTGGTGGCCGAGGGCATCGTTGACGTGCTTGAAGTTGTCCAGGTCGAGGTGGCCGAGGGTCAGGCCGCGGCCCTGGTATTCCGCCAGGCGCGCGGCCAGCAGAGTATGGAAGCCCGGGCGGTTGGCGATGCCGGTCAGCGGGTCCTGCTCGGCCAGGTGCTGCAGGGTGGTCTGCAGGCGGTCGCGCTCGCGGGCGTAGCGCAGGCAGCGGCGCAGCAGGTCGCTGCTGAGGCTGTCGCGCACCAGCCAGTCGTAGACATCGGCCGGCGCCTCGGCGGGTTCTTCCTCGAGCAGCAGCACGGTAGGCAGCGAACAGCTGCCGGGCGCCGGCTGGCAGGCGGGCGTGGTCAGCAGCAGGCCGCGGCCGCCGTCGTCGAACAGGCTGCTGGCAGCCTCCCAGGAGGGCGCGGTGATCAGCGGCAAGGCGCCGCCCAAAGCGTCCAGCCGCGCGCGCAGCAGGGCCGCCCACTCCGGCGTTTCGGCCAGCAGGACCAGGCGCATGGGTTCGACGTGCGCAGACAAACGACCTCCCCGGGGTCAGGAAAACAGACCGTCCGGTCTGTGTGCGCCATGCTCCGGCGCGCTTTTTCTGCCCGTCCCTGTGCAGACCTTCGCGCATCCTCCCGGAAACACCTGGCAGCGGCAACGGAAGGAAGGCGGCGCAATCTTACATGATCTTTGAAAAGAGTGACTTATCGCTCAATCCTGAGGCTTTTTGTAGGGAACTCGCTCCGCCGGGCGGTTGTCGGTCCATACCCCACCCGCCGAGGGGCGGCTGCTAGAATGCCGCCTCGTTTTTCCCGACCGACTCTCCTCCATGTCCCGACTCAACCCCCGCCAGCAGGAAGCCGTGAACTACATCGGCGGGCCGCTCCTGGTGCTCGCCGGCGCCGGCTCCGGCAAGACCAGCGTGATCACCCGCAAGATCGCCTACCTGGTCCAGCAGTGCGGTATCCGCGCCCAGCACATCGTCGCCATGACCTTCACCAACAAGGCCGCGCGGGAAATGCGCGAGCGCGTCGGCACCCTGCTCAAGGGCGGCGAGGCGCGCGGCCTGACCGTGTCCACCTTCCACAACCTGGGCATGAACATCATCCGCAAGGAATACGCCCGCCTCGGCTACAAGCCCGGCTTCTCGATCTTCGACGACGGCGACATCAAGGCCCTGCTGACCGACATCATGCAGAAGGAGTACGCCGGCGACGACGGCGTGGACGAGATCCGCAACTACATCGACGGCTGGAAGAACGACCTGATCCTGCCCGACGAGGCCCTGGCCAACGCCCGCGGGCCGAAGGAGCAGACCGCCGCGGTGGTCTACCTGCACTACCAGCGCACGCTCAAGGCGTACAACGCGGTGGACTTCAACGACCTGATCCTGCTGCCGGTGAAGCTGTTCCAGGAGCACCCCGACGTGCTCGAGAAGTGGCAGAACCGCATCCGCTACCTGCTGGTGGACGAGTACCAGGACACCAACGCCAGCCAGTACCTGCTGGTGAAGCTGCTGGTGGGCATGCGCCACCAGTTCACCGTGGTCGGCGACGACGACCAGTCGATCTACGCCTGGCGCGGCGCGCGGCCGGAGAACCTCAACCAGCTCAAGGAGGACTACCCCTCCCTGAAGGTGGTGATGCTGGAGCAGAACTATCGCTCCACCAGCCGCATCCTCAAGTGCGCCAACGTGCTGATCGCCAACAACCCGCACGTGTTCGAGAAGCAGCTGTGGTCGGAGATGGGCCACGGCGACGAGATCCGCGTGATCCGCACCCGCAACGAGGACGCCGAGTGCGAGCGGGTGGCGCTGGAAATCCTCACCGAACACCTGCGCACCGAGCGCCCGTACAGCGACTTCGCCATCCTCTACCGGGGCAATTACCAGGCCAAGCTGATGGAGCTGAAGCTGCAGCACCACCAGATTCCCTATCGCCTCTCCGGCGGCACCAGCTTCTTCGCCCGCCAGGAGGTGAAGGACCTGATGAGCTACTTCCGCCTGCTGGTCAACCCGGACGACGACAACGCCTACCTGCGGGTGATCAACGTGCCGCGCCGGGAGATCGGCTCCACCACCCTGGAGAAGCTCGGCAACTACGCCAGCCAGCGCGGCATCTCGATGTACGCCGCCAGCGAGGAGCTGGGCCTGGCAGAGCACCTCGACGCCCGCTACACCGAGCGCCTGACCCGGTTCAAGCGCTACATGGATAAAGTCCGCGAACTCTGCGCCGGAAACGACCCGATCGGCGCCATCCGCAGCATGATCATGGATATCGACTACGAGACCTGGCTGCGCACCAACGCCTCCAGCGACAAGGTCGCCGAGGCGCGCATGGGCAACGTCTGGTTCCTGGTGGAGGCGCTGAAGAACACCCTCGACAAGGACGAGGACGGCGACATGACCATCGAGGACGCCATCGGCAAGCTGGTGCTGCGCGACATGCTGGAGCGCCAGCAGGAAGAAGAGGAAGGCGCCGAGGGCGTGCAGATGATGACCATGCACGCCTCCAAGGGCCTGGAGTTCCCCTCGGTGTACATCATCGGCTTCGAGGAGGAAATCCTCCCGCACCGTTCCAGCATCGAGGCCGACACCATCGAGGAAGAGCGCCGCCTGGCCTACGTCGGCATCACCCGGGCCAAGCGCAACCTGGCGCTGACCTACGCCGCCAAGCGCAAGCAGTACGGCGAGATCATCGACTGCTCGCCGAGTCGCTTCCTGGACGAACTGCCCCAGGAGGACCTGGTCTGGGAAGGCCAGGAAGACGCGCCGGCCGAGGTCAAGAGCGCGCGCGGCAACGACGCGCTGGCCAATATGCGGGCGATGCTGAAGCGGACGTAGGGTGCATCCCCCGCACGGTTTCCCGATGCGTGCGGCCTGGGTGGCCCCACGCCCCCTGCAGCAGCCACTCCCCGTCACTCCCGCGCAAGCGGGAGCCCAGGTGCGGCGAGCCTCTGGATTGCCACCTGCGCGGCAATGGCGATCCCCATGTCTCTCGACACCTGTTACCCATGTCCCCTGGCTGGACGACGGGCGCACACTACCCTTGGGCGGTGGCCTTGAGGCCGGCCAGCAGCAGCTTCTGGTAAAGCTGCTCGCGCAGCCCCTCGGGCCGTTCCAGATCCATGCGCCGCAGGTGTTGCGCGTACTCCGCGGCATCCGGCAGGTCGAACAGGGTCGCCGCGCCCAGCTCTAGGATTTCGCTGAGCTTGAGCTTGCTCTGCAGCCAGCGCAGCGCCCGCAGCAGGTCCTGTTCCTCGGCGGTGAAGTCGCAGCCCAGCGGGTATTCGAGGAACAGCTGGGGGAATTCGGTCTGCAGGGTCAGCAGCCGCCAAGGCGTGTTCTGGCGGTACTCGGCCTCCAGCTCGAAGTCCCCGGACAGTTTGCCGGCCTTCTGCGCGGCGGCGATCAGTTCGTCCTGGAAGCGCGAATCGGCGATCCGCACCAGCGCCTCGATCACCTGGGCGTCGTTCTTGCCGCGCAGGTCGGCGATGCCGTACTCGGTCACCACGATGTCGCGCAGGTGGCGGGAAATGGTGGCGTGGCGGTAGTCCCAGCGGATGTTGGAACTCACCTCGCCGTCGGCCTCGCGCCAGCTGCGCAGCATCAGGATCGAGCGGGCGCCTTCCAGCTCGTGGGCCTGGGCGACGAAGTCGTACTGGCCGCCCACGCCGCTGACCACCCGGCCGTCCTCCAGCTGGTCGGCGGCGCTGGCGCCGAGCAGGGTCACCACCAGGCAGCTGTTGATGAAACGCGCGTCGCGGCGCTGCGCCCGCTTCAGCGATTCGTCGCCGTACAGCCGGTTGATGCGGCTGATGGCGGTCATGCCGATGCGCCGCCGCTGGCCGTCTTCGAGTTCGCTCAACCGGTCATAGAAGGCCTGCGGGCCGAGGAAGAAACCGCCGTGCACCAGCACGCCGTTCTTCGCCGCGCCGAAATGTGGCGCCAGGGCGGCGAGGGTGTCCGCATCGCCCAGGTCGCGGGGCAGCCGGCGGCCGTCCGGCAGCAGCAGCTGACCGTCATCCACCTTCACCCCGGCGTCGACCAGCCCGTGGCGCTGCAGCCAGCCCAGGGTGAGGTCGTCGAGCACCTGGGGAATGCCGGCGTGGCGCAGCGCGCCGACATCGGCCAGGCGGCCGTCCGCGTCCAGCCCGCCCTGGTCGGCCAGGCGCTGCAGGTGCTCGTCCGGGTAGACCATGCGCCGGATCACGCCGGCATCCAGCAGCACCAGCAGGCCGTGCATGAACATCTCGCTGCAACCGTACAGGCCGCGGGCGAAGGGCTCCATGCCGCCCTCCTCCTCGACCAGTCCGGCCCAGCGCCGGGGCACCTGCATGGCCCGCAGCAACGCGCGGTAGGAGGCGTTGTCCGCCTGCCGCGCGAGCAGCGCCGCGGCCACCGCGTCGGCCATCGCGCCGATGCCGAGCTGCAGGGTGCCGCCGTCGCGCACCAGAGCGCTGACGTGCAGGCCGATGGCGTGGTCCTGGGGCGTCACCGGCAGGTTCGGCGTGGAGAACAGGCGGCAGCGCTCGACCGGCTCCAGCAGCAGGTCGAACTCGTCGACCTTCAGCTCCGCGTCGCCGCCCATGTAGGGCAGGTCGGCATGCGGCTGGGCGATGCACAGGATGGTCTCGCCGGCCCGCCGCCGCTCGCGCAGGCCGGGCAGCAGGTCGAGGGTGACGTCGGGGTTGCAGCTCAGGCTGACGTGGCCGGGCCGGCGCTCGTCCCGGGCGACCAGCTGGGCGATCACGTTGATGCCCTTGCGCTGCAGGTCCCGCGCGACGTGGCTGTAGTTGAGGCTGATGTAGCTCTGCTGGGCCGAGGGATTGTGCAGCTGGCTGGCCGGCTGCAGGTAGAACTCCTCCAGTCTGACGTTGGCTGGCAGCGCGTCGCGGCGCAGGTCGGCGAGGTAGTCCAGCTCGACGTGGTCGGCGTAGATGCGCTCCAAGAAGGGGCCGCTCAGGCGCTGTTCCAGGTCGCTGCGCGGCTGCGGGCGGGCCAGGGACAGCGCGGTGTAGATGGTCAGCTGGCGCTGCGGCAGGTCGCGGACGCGGCGGTACAGGGCGTTGACGAAGCGGTTGGGCTTGCCCAGGCCGAGCGGCAGGCCCAGGCGGATCGGCCCGTCTATCCGCGCCAGCACTTCGTCCACGGCGCTTTCCAGGGTGCAGGTCGGCACGCGTCTTCCTCCTCGATTGGCGTAGGAGGTTGGACCGCCCCTCGGGGGATTTCGATCAGGTGAAAACGACAAAGCCGCCCGGAGGCGGCTTTGCGGTCATCGCGAGATGGCGGCGATCAGAGGCCGGACATCTTCTTGATGGCGCCCATCAGCTCGTCGTCCGAGCAGGTGGCGCAGGTGCCTTTCGGCGGCATGGCGTTGATGCCGGAAATGGCCTTGGCCAGCAGGCCGTCGAGACCGCCTTCCTTGTCGGCACGGGTCTTCCAGGCGGCGGCATCGCCGACTTTCGGCGCATCCAGCACGCCGGTGTTGTGGCACGCGCCACAGTGGGCGGCGATCACGTCGTCCGGCGACTTGGCGCCACCGCCGGCGGCTACGGCCACGGTGCCGACGCCCTTGCATTCTTCACCCTGGATGCAGACCTCGCCGACCGGCTTGATGCGCTCGGCGATCTCGTCGTTGGTCGCAGCCTGAGCGCTCACAGCCCACAGGGCCAACACGGCAGCTTGAGCCGCCAGCATCTTCTTGATCAGGTTCACGGTACACCCTCATTGTGGCTAGTCACGCTCGCGGCCACGGTTTCGCGAGCGCGCGCAGTATAACGGTTAGACCGGCCGGCCGGAACAACCCAACTTGTCGCAGGGGCATTGCCTGCGATCAGAAGTTCGCCGGCGTGGTTGCGCTGATCAGCCGGGCGGGCTTGTCGAACGGGTTGCGGAAGCGGTGCGGCTTGGTGCTGTCGAAGTAGTAGCTGTCGCCCGGTTCGAGCACGAACACCTCGCTGCCCACGGTCAGCTCCAGGCGGCCATCCATCAGCATGCCGGCCTCTTCGCCATCGTGGTTGAGCATTTCCTCGCCGGTGTCGGTGCCCGGCGGATAGGTCTCGTCGAGGAAGGTGATGGTGCGGTTGGGATGCGCCTTGCCGATCAGCTTCATGGTCACGGCGCCACTGGAAAGGTCGGTCAGTTCGTCGGCCCGGTAGACCACCTGGGTCTGGTTGTCCTGCTCCAGGTCGATGGAGAAGAACTCCACCAGCGACATGGGAATCCCGCCGAGCACCTTCTTCAGGGAGCTGATCGAGGGGCTCACGCTGTTCTTCTCGATCATCGAGATGGTGCTGTTGGTGACGCCCGCACGCTTGGCGAGTTCACGCTGGGAAAGGCCTTTGAGTTTGCGGATAGATTGCAGTCGAACACCGACGTCCAATGCGGGGGTCCTCCTTGGGAACGAGGCATTTGGGTGGCGGTATCATGCGGGCAGTGTTCAGTATTTACAACACTGCAAACGCAACTGCTCGGCGGCCCGGCGGCTAACCCCCGGAATAGAGCCTCGGCACTCGCTTGAGGTTACAGAACAGCTGGTACGGGATGCTGTCGCAGCCATAAGCCAGGGCGCTGGCGGAGACGTTGCGCCCCCACAGTTCGACCCGGCTGCCGAGGCCGGCGCCGGGCAGGTCGGTGAGGTCGACCGTGAGCATGTCCATGGACACCCGGCCGATCAGCCGGCTCGCCTGGCCGTCGACCATCACCGGCGAACCGGTGGCCGCGTGGCGCGGATAGCCGTCGGCGTAACCCATGGCGACCACGCCGACGCGGGTCGGCCGCTCCGCGAAGAAGCGCTCGCCGTAGCCCACCGGCTCGCCGGCCGGCAGCTCGCGCACGCTGATGATCTTCGATTCCAGGGTCATCACCGGGCGCAGGCGCGCGGCCTGCTCCTGGTCCTGCTCGAAGGGGGTGGCGCCGTACAGCATGATGCCGGGGCGCACCCAGTCGTTGGCCTGCTGGTCGCCGACCAGCCCGGGCCAGCCGAGTATCGCCGGCGAGTTGCGCAGGCTGACCTCGGCCCGCAGGTCGCCACGGGCCTCGCGGAACAGCGCCACCTGCTCGGCGCTGCGCGGACAGTCCAGCTCGTCGGCGCGGGAGAAGTGACTCATCAGCACGATCCTGTCGACCTTGCCGCTGGCCAGCAGGCGCGCGTGGGCGTCGCGGTATTCGGCCGGGTGCAGGCCGACCCGGTGCATGCCCGAGTCCACCTTCAGCCACACCCGCAGCGGCCGACCGAGGCGCGCCCGCTCGATGGCCTCGATCTGCCAGGTGGCGTGCACCACGCACCACAGCTGGTGCTGGTCGATCAGGCTCAGCTCGCTCGCCTCGAAGAAGCCCTCGAGCAGCAGGATCGGGTTGCGGATGCCAGCGTAGCGCAGCTCCAGCGCCTCTTCGATGCAGGCCACGGCAAAACCGTCAGCCTCCGCCTCCAGCGCCTGGGCGCAGCGCGTGGCGCCGTGGCCGTAGGCGTCGGCCTTGACCACCGCAAGGGCCTTGGCGCCGCCGACCTCGCGGGCGAGGCGGTAGTTGTGACGCAGGGCTTCGAGATCGATCAGGGCACGGGCAGGGCGCATTTCGGCTACTTCAGTCGGTAAAAAAGGCGATGTCTGGGTTAACGGTCGTGGGTGGGCCAGAACCCTGTGGGAGCGGACTTGTCCGCGAACGGGGCTGACAAGCAAAGCTTCGCGGACAAGTCCGCTCCCACAGGGTCAAGCAGCACCGCCAGCAACACTCGATTGGGACATGGCTAAAAAAAAGCCCGGTGGGGGTGCCGGGCGAGTCAGGGAATCAGTTCTGGGCGGCGATGACCGTCATTTCCACCAGGGCGCGCGGGTCGTACAGCTTGCCCTCGACGCAGGCGCGGGCCGGCGCGGCGCCCTCGGCGACCCAGGCGTCCCACACCTGGTTGAGGCCGGCGTAGTCGGCGGCGATGTCCTTGAGGTAGATGGTCACCGAGAGAATCCGGGCCTTGTCGCTGCCGGCCTCGGCCAGCGCGCGGTCGACGTTGGCCAGGGTCTGGCGGGTCTGCTCGGCGATGTCGCCGCTGTAGTCGTCGGCCAGCTGGCCCGCCAGGTAGACGGTGCCGTTGTGGAGGACGATCTCGCTGTAGCGTTTCTCAATGTGCCGGCGCTGGATGGACATGCTTGTGGGTCTCCTTGGTCTTGCCGTAACGGGAAATGTCCAGGCCTTCGGCGCTGATCTGCGGGCGCTTCTTCGCCATCAGGTCGGCGAGGAAACGGCCGGAGCCGCAGGCCATGGTCCAGCCAAGGGTACCGTGTCCGGTGTTGAGGAACAGGTTGCGGTACGGCGTGGCGCCGACGATGGGCGTGCCGTCCGGGGTGGCCGGGCGCAGGCCGGTCCAGAAGCTCGCCTGGGCCAGGTCGCCGCCCTGGGGGTAGAGGTCGGCAGTGATCATTTCCAGCGTCTCGCGACGACGCGGGTTGAGGCTCAGGTCGAAGCCGGCGATCTCCGCCATGCCGCCCACGCGGATGCGGTTGTCGAAGCGGGTGATGGCGACCTTGTAGGTCTCGTCGAGGATGGTCGAGGCCGGCGCCATGTCGGGGTTGGTGATCGGCACGGTCAGCGAGTAGCCCTTGAGCGGGTAGACCGGCGCGCGGACGCCCAGCGGCTTGAGCAGCTGCGGGCTGTAGCTGCCGAGGGCGAGCACGTAGCGGTCGGCGGTCTCCAGCTTGCCGTCGATCCACACGCCGTTGATGCGGTCGCCGGCGTGGTCCAGGCGCTGGATGTTCTGGCCGAAGCGGAATTCCACGCCCAGGGCCTTGGCCATGTCCGCCAGTTGGGTGGTGAACATCTGGCAGTCGCCGGTCTGGTCGTTGGGCAGGCGCAGGGCGCCGGCCAGCTTGTCGGTGACGCCGGCCAGGGCCGGTTCGACGCGAGCGATGCCGGCGCGGTCGAGGACCTCGTAGGGCACGCCGGAGGCTTCCAGCACGGCGATGTCCTTGGCGGCGTTGTCGAGCTGGGCCTGGGTGCGGAACAGCTGGGTAGTGCCGAGCTGGCGGCCTTCGTAGGCGATGCCGGTCTCGGCGCGCAGTTCGTCGAGGCAGTCGCGACTGTACTCGGACAGGCGCACCATGCGCTCCTTGTTCACCGCGTAGCGGGCGGCGGTGCAGTTGCGCAGCATCTGCGCCATCCACAGGTACTGGTCGATGTCGCCGGTGGCGCGGATCGCCAGCGGCGCGTGCTTCTGCAGCAGCCACTTGATGGCCTTCAGCGGCACGCCCGGGGCGGCCCAGGGCGAGGCGTAGCCGGGGGAGACCTGGCCGGCGTTGGCGAAGCTGGTTTCCAGGGCCGGGCCGTCCTGGCGGTCGACCACCACTACCTCGAACCCGGCACGGGCCAGATAGTAGGCGCTGGCGGTGCCGATCACCCCGCTGCCGAGAACCAGAACACGCATTGTCGCCTCCTCGCCGCGGACTGCTCCGCCTCGTGAAAATATGGACCCGCAATGCGCGCAGTATAGAAAGACTCAGATAGGTCTTTTCACTGTTTAAAAGGCAATATTCGAGGGGAAAGCTCGGCCATAAGGCGTTTCACGCGAGCAGGAAAGGCGCCAGCAAAGGAAAAAACGGCGGAACAGCAGGAGAATGTCTCGCCGCGCGCCTGGCGCGGCGAGGCGGTGCGCTACTTGCGCACCCACTTGTTGTTGACCTGGATGTACTGCCCGGACGGCGTCTTATCCAGCGCCTTCTGCCCGGCCATGGCCTCGACGTCGCCCAGCTGCAGGCCGTTCTCCTTGGCCAAGCGCTGGTACTCGGCACGCCGCGCCTGGTTGATCTGCTCGGCGATCTCCGTCGCCTGGCCCCCGCTGCTCACCACGCCCAGATAGCCGTCCGGCTGCTCGCCGAGCTGGCCGCTGGCCTTGGCCGGGCCCAGCGCCGACATCGCTTCGCTCAGGCTCATGGCCCAGGCCGGCAGGCTCAGGCAGAGCACCAGCACGCCGTATCCCAGTTTGCTACGCAGTTTCATGCTCTTGGCTCCTTGCAGCGACTCAGAACAGGCCGCTGGATTCGTTGATGATCGAGTCCAGGGCCTTGTCGACCTTGATGTAGATTTCGTGCTCGATCTTCACGTTGAGGTTGATGTTGATCGGTTCGTTGGGCACCGCCAGCTGCACGGTGGGCGTACAGGCGGCGACCAGCAGGACGAGACAGAACAGGGCGCTCGGGCGCATGGCGATCTCCCGGATCATGGGGCGGGCACGTTGCGCTGGCGCAGACGCTCCTGGACACGCTGGCGGATGGTTTCGCTGACCTTGTCGGTGAGCTGCAGACTGGTAAGCAAGGCGGGCACGTCCTCTTCCAGGTTGACGTTGAGGTTGATCGGCCGACCCTTTTCCAGGTCCGGGTTGCGCCCTTGCAGACGCAGCCCCAGGGTCAGCTTGCCGTGTTCATCATAGTCAACGGCGCTTTCGAGCAGGTCGTAGTGGAAGTCGTCGAGGGCATCGACCACCAGCTGCATGCCGGGGTTGCTGCGCCCCAGTGCGCGCATCTTCTCCGAGCGGAAGCGCAGATAGCCCGGCGCCTCGGCCGCCACCCTGCCACGCTCGATGCGCACGCCCTTCGGGTCGACCAGCACCGGCAACTGGCCGGACAGGGCACCACGACCGGCCAATCCTTCAGCCGGGTAGACCCGGAAAATCTCGTCCAGTTGCAGCCCCTTGAGCCGGGCCGTCAGGCGCTGGCCGGCCTGGCTCAGGTCGACCCGGCCCGGCTCCAGCGACGCCTCACCCTTGAACAGGCCGCTGCTCGCGCGGGTCCAGCTCAGTTGCCCGGCGGCCGGCCGGTCGAGGCTGGCGGCGTAGCGGCCCTGGAACTGCAGGGGGCCGATGGGCAGCCCCGGGTTGGCCTGGTTCAGGTTCAGCTCGGGGACTTCCAGCGCCAGTTGCTGGCCATCGAGCCGCAGGTCGAGCCGGCCGCCCAGGCCAAGCAGTTCGCTACGGTCGTAGATGCCGTCGAGGCCCCTGAACTGCAGCCCCGCCTGCAGCGCCAGCGGCCGGCCGGGGTCGCTGCGCAGGCTGGCCTTGGCCGTCAGCCGGCCATTGGCGAGTTCCAGCAGCGGCGGCCAGGCCACCAGGGTCTTGCTCAGCGGGTTGCCGGCGCGGAAGAAGATTTCGCCGAAGGCGGCGGACAGCGACAGTGCCCCCTGCCGGTCGTAGTCGCCCTGCAGCTCGGCGCTCAGGCCGGCGTCGTTGCTCAGCGTGCCGCGCAGGGTCTGGCGCTCGGCGGCCGCCTGTACCTGGCCCTTGAACTGCCAGCCCAAGGGCAGCAGCTGCTCCTGCTGCAGGCTGCCGACCTTCAATTGGAGTGGGCCTTCCAGCCCGGCGCCGGCGGACGGGTCGAGGGCGATGGTCAGCCCTCCCAGCTCGGCGCGCAGGGCCTTGGCCGTGAACGTCTGGTCCACCCGCAATTGGGCCAGGATCAGCCGCGACGGCGCCTGCACGGCGAGCGCCAGGCGCTCGTCGGCGAGGCTGCCCTGGATGCGGGCGTCCAGGTCGATGCCCTGCAGGTGCAGGGTGTCGTGGCGCAGTTGCGGACTCTTCAGCTGCGCCTGCACGGCGAAGGCACCGCTGCCCTGGCGCAGCCGGTTCAGGTCAAGCGGGTCTTCGGCGCTCGCCAGGGTCAGTTGCCAGTCGGCGTCGAAGCGCAGCGCGGCCTCGGCGTGCAGCAGGCGCTCGTCGGACGGCAGCCACTGGCTCAGCCAGGCGAACAGCGGGCGGGTATCGGCCATCTGCGCCAGCCGCAGGTTGCCGCTCCAGAGCGGCGTGGGACTGTCGGCCTGGAGGCGGCTGGCCAGGGTCAGCCAGGGCTGGCCGTCGAAGGTCGCCTCGGCGTCGAGCTGCCATTCGCCGGCCTGCCGCCCCGCCTGGGCGTTCACCGCCACGCGGCGCTCGCCCTGCAGCAGGTCCAGGCGCAGCGTCGCCGGCAGCGCGGTGGCCTCCAGCTGCAAGCTCCCGCGCAACGTGCAGCGCCCGCTGGCGCAGGGCAGGTCCAGGCTCAGGTCCTCGACGCTCACCCGCCGCGGCACCCAGCGCAGGCCGTCGAGGATGGCCTGGGGGTCGCTCGGCTCATTGTCGACGGCCGTTCCGGGCTGCCAGCTCGCCTGCACGGCCCGGGCGCGGAACTCCTCCAGCCCCCACTGCCCGTCCCGGGAGCCTGGCCAGGCCAGGAACAGCCCCTGTGCCCGCACCACCAGCCGGCTGCCGTCGGGGCCGTCCCGGCGCGCCTGCAACTCGTCCAGCGCCAGCCCGTCGCGCGAAAGGCCGAGCCCGCGCCAGTCCAGCTCGTCGATGCCCTGGGCCGCCAGCAGGCGTTCCCAGCCCAGCCAGCCGAGCACAGCGCAAAGGATCAGCAGCAACAGAATCCGCGTCAGGCGGGGAAAGGACATGCAGGCATCTCGTCCGGCGACTCGGAATCAGGGTGGAGGCTGGGCCGGCCGAGATCAAGGCGTTTCGTCCAGGCAGTGATTTCCACTACCCGGGCCACTATATTGGCCGAGGATTTCCCAGCCGAGACGGCAACCACTTGAGGCATCCATGAGAACCCAGCACCAGAGCCGCCGTGAACTGGACAAGATCGACCGCAACATCCTGCGCATCCTCCAGGAGGAGGGGCGCATCTCGTTCACCGAACTGGGCGAGCGGGTGGGCCTGTCCACCACCCCCTGCACCGAGCGCGTCCGCCGCCTGGAGCGCGAGGGCATCATCATGGGCTACCACGCCCGGCTCAATCCGCAGCAGCTCAAGGCCAGCCTGCTGGTATTCGTCGAGATCAGCCTGGACTACAAGTCCGGCGACACCTTCGAGGAATTCCGCCGCGCCGTGCTCAAGCTGCCCCACGTGCTGGAGTGCCATCTGGTCAGCGGCGACTTCGACTACCTGGTGAAGGCGCGGATCAACGAGATGGCCAGCTACCGCAAGCTGCTCGGCGACATCCTGCTCAAGCTGCCGCACGTGCGCGAGTCCAAGTCCTATATCGTCATGGAAGAGGTGAAGGAGTCGCTGACGCTGCCGGTGCCGGAGTAACCAGGGCGTCGAACGCGAAACGCCCGCGGCGAGGCGGGCGTTTCGCGCTGCGCGGGCAGGCTTACCAGAAGGTGCCGCGCAGGGTCAGCATGTAGTTGCGCGGCTCGCCGTAGTAGTTGCCGTACTCGGAGGTGCCGACACTGGCGTAGTAGCGGCGGTCGAACAGGTTGTTGCCCTTCAGGGCGACGGTCCAGTGTTCGTCCACGTCGTACTCGATCATCGCGTCGTACACCGCGTAGCCCGACTGGCTGAACTTGTAGGGCTGGGCGTCGATGACGTTCCAGTCGCCGTCGAAGCGATAGGCCTCGCCCTCCACGTAGGTCGGGCTCATCGCGGTCACGCCACCGCCGACACGCCAGGCCGACAACGTGTCCGGCAGGGTGTAGGTGGTCCAGAGCTTGAGCAGGTGCTTGGGCGTGACGGTGCTGTAGAGCGTCTCTTGCGTGTCGTTGCGTACCTGGTTGTAGGTGTATCCGGCCAGCACCTCCCAGCCGGGCGCGATCTCGCCGGTGGCTTCCAGGTCGATGCCCTTGCTGGTGATCTTGTCCTGCGCCAGAAAGCAGCAGGAGCTGCTGTAGCTGAAGGGCGGGTTGGGATACGCCGGATCGGTCGCCGCCTGATGCTCGCGGGTGGTGTAGAACAGCGCGGCACTGACGTTCAGCGCCCCACCGAGCAGTTCGCCCTTGATGCCGGTCTCGTAGGTCTTGCCGGTCATCGGCTCCAGGGAAGTGGCCGCGTCTTCCGGCCCCTTGAGCTTCTGCGCCTGGGGCTTGAACACCTCGGAGTAGCTGACGTAGGTCGACCAGTCGTCATTCAGCGCATAGATCAGTCCGCCGAACGGCACCACGGTGGTCGGCTCGCGATCGAACACGTCGTCCTGCTCCACCCAGGGCCCGGTGCCGTCGCTCTTGCGCATGCTGTAGGCCTGCTCGAACTTGTAGCGCTGGGCACGGGCGCCCACCACCAGTTTCAGCGGGTCGCTCAGCTGCAGGCGCAGGGTCGAGTACAGGCCGTACTGCTCGCGGGTGTTGGGGTAGTAGTCGCGCCAGAACTCATGGCTGGAGCGGTTGCTGGGCAACGGCGTGGCGCCGGGGTTCCAGATGTCGATCATGCCGCCCTTGTCGAGCATGCCCGGGGCCCCGCGCCAGCGGCTGGTGACCTTCTGGTAGTCGCCCCCGACCAGCAACTCGTGCTGGCGGCCGAACGCATCGAAGTACCCGGACAGGTTGACGTCGAACACCGACTGCTTGCTCCAGCTGGAGACGTAGCTGCCCCACCAGTACGGCCCGGTGTCGGTGGCTTCGTCCACCGAGCCGTAGGGGATGATGCCCTCGGTGGTGGAACCGTTGTAGGAGTAGGTATAGGACGCGTTGAGCTTCCAGTCCTGGTTGAAGTCGTGGTCGAGCTTGGCGAACCACTCGCGGGTGTAGCTATCGGACCAGGCGGCGTCGGTGGTGTACCAGGTGCTGCGCGGCAGGTGCACGTCGCCGCCGGTGCTGTAGCGCGGCAGGCCGTCGCCGGTGCCGTTCTCCTTGAGTTTGTCGTAGCTGCCGCCGAGGGTGAGCATGGTGCCGTCGGTGAGGTCGGCCTCGAAGATGCCGTAGAGATACGGCTTCTCGGTGCTGCGGTTGTCCATGAAGTACTGGTGGTCGGAATAGGCCGCCACCACACGCCCGCGCAGTTTGCCGTCGAACGCCAGCGGGCCGGTCAGGTCGACCTCGGTGCGGTAGTTGTCCCAGGAGCCGGCGGAGGTGTTGAACTTCAGCTGGTAGCTGTCCAGCGGACGCTTGCGCACCAGGTTGACGATGCCGCCCGGGTCACCCGTCCCGCCCAGCAGGCCGCTCGCGCCGCGCAGCACCTCGACATGGTCGTACGACGCCATGTCGTACAGGCGGTCGCTGTAGAAGGTGCCCAGGCCATTGCCGATGTCCATCGGCGCCGCGCCGTCGATCTGCACGTTGTCGATGCTGAAGCCACGCGAGAAGAACTGCTCGACGTGGTAGTTGTTGTTGCGCACGGTGATGCCCGGCGCGCGCCTCATCGCCTCGGGCAGGGTGGTGATGCGCTGGTCCTCGATCATCTGCTGGCTGATGATCGATACCGTCTGCGGCGTGTCCTTGAGGCTGGTCGGGGTCTTCGAGCCGACGCTGACCAGCCCGGTGGTGTAGGAGCCGGAGTTCTCGGTCGCCTCGCCCATCCCCTGGCCCTGGATGGTGGTCGCCCCCAGTTCCAGCGCCGTGCCACCCGCCACCGGCGCGGCGATCACGAAACCGCCGTCGGCGGTCGCCTGGGCGGTCAGGTCGGAACCCCGCAGCAGGCGCTGCAGCGCCTGCTCCACCGTCAGGTCGCCGCTCACCGCCGGCGCGTTCAGGCCCTCGGCCACCTCGGTGGCGAACAGGATGCGGCTGCCGGTCTGCCCGGCCAGGGCGTTGATCGCCTGGTCCAGCGGCTGGGCCGGCAGGTTCAGCGCGTGGGTGGCGTCCTGGGCATGCAGGGCCGAGGCCAGCGCCAGGCCGGCGATCAGGAGGGAAAGGCGGCTGCGCCGGGACGGCGCGGTGGTCGGTTTGGTATCCATGAAACTCCCCATGAACGAGCAGAAAGTGACGATCACAGGGAGTGGCGGATGAGCCTTGGGAGATGTTGAGGTCGCCTGGGAAAAATTATCGTTGTTTTCCCCGGGCGACCCGCCGATCAGCGTCCGCTCACCACCACGCTGCCGTCGCCGGCGCGGCTCAGGCGGACCGGCAGGATCACCGGCAGCAGGTCGATCAGCGACTCGATGGCGGCGCTGTCGTATTCGCCGGACACCCGCAGCGCGCCGAGGCGCGGATCGGCCAGGCGGACCGGCGCCTGGCGGTAGCGCTGGAGGTCGACGATCACCTCGCTCAGCGGCGTGCCGTCGAAACGCAGCTTGCCCTGCTGCCAGGCGGTGGCGCGAGCCGGGTCGATCCGCTCGGTGTCGCCCAACGCGCCGGCCCGGGCCAGCACCTGCTGGCCGCCGTCCAGGCGGCGAGCAGGCGACGCGCCCGCGGAGACCTCGACGGCGCCTTCGACCACGGCGACCGCCACGCCTCGGCTGTCGCTGCGCACGTTGAACACCGTGCCGATATCGAGCACGTCGACGCTCTGGCTGCGCACGATGAACGGCGTGGGTCCGTGCTCCACGGTGAAGGTCGCCTCGCCCTCGACCAGCTCGACCTGGCGGCTGCGCAGGCGCCGCTCGACACGCAGGTGGGTAGCGCCGTTGACCACCACCCGGCTGCCGTCGACCAGGGTCAGTCTGTCGCGCCCGCCGGCCGCCGTGCGTACGTCCTCGCGCTGCCAGACAGGGTCGGCCAACCACAGGCCGGTCGCCAGCAGCAGCACCGACAGGCCGCCGCCCAGGACCTGCTTGCGCCGCCGCTGGCGCGCAGTCTGCGCCTTGGCCTCGGCGAGCAGGGCCTCCCGGGACGGCACGCGGGCGCGCAGCGCCTGCTCGAAGGGCGCCAGCGGGTCGGCAGGCGTGTCGTCGGGCCGCGCGCGGTCGCTCATGGCTGCCGACGCCCACCGGCCAGGGCGAGCCGCGCCGGCTCCCAGTCCCGGGCGATGTCGCGCAGGGCGCGGGCGAAATGCTGGGTCACCATGTTCACCGAGATGCCCAGTTCCCCGGCGATCTCGCGCTGTGGCATGTCGTGGATGCGGTGCAGCAGGAACACCTGGCGGGCGCGCGCCGGCAGCGCGTCGATGATCGCCAGCAGGGCCTCGAGCTGCTGCTCGAAGTCCAGCGCGGCGGCGCCGTCCAGGTCGTGCATGTGCCAGTCAGGCACCTCGGCCACCGCCTCGAAGCGGGCATCGCGGGTGTTGTCGGCGCGGCGCCGGTCGATGGCGCGGTTGAAGGTCGCCCGGCGCAGGAAGGCGAAGGGCACCTTCACCGGTTGCTGCGGGGGCTTCTCGAGCAGCTGTACGCAGACGTCGTGCACCACCTCGCGGGCGAACTGGCTGCCCTGGAAACGTCGGCGGATGTACTCGACCAGATCGTCGTAATGCAGCGCCAGGGCGTGTACCAGCGCGGCGTCGTGCGGGGAGTGGGTCATCGGGACGGCTGCGGACTACTTGAAAGTGAGTCTCATTATATCCACGAACCCGCGCTAGACCAGCACCTGCCGCGTGCTGGCGATCAACCGGTGCACCTGGCGCTCGACGGCCGGCTCGATCGGCGTCTCCGGCCCCCGCCCGCGCGGGCACGGCAGGCGCGGGGTGGTGCCGAACAGGCGGCAGATCAGCGGGCGCTGGTCGTACACCGTGCAGCCCTGCGGGCCGAGGTGCACGCAGTCGAACGCGGCCAGCGCGGCGTCGTGCTCGGCGTCGCTCTTCACCGGCAGGCGCGCCATCTCCTCCGACGAGGCCGTCACCGGACCGCAGCAGTCGTGGCAGCCGGGCACGCAGTCGAAGCGCGGGATCTGCCGGCGCAGGTGGTCGATCTTGCGGTCGGTGCAGCTCATGGGCGTTCCGGAAGCGGAGGGGATGAAGGGTTTCGGCGGCGCATGATGCCCGCTCGCCGCCCGTTGCGGGAAAAAGTATCCGCCCCTCTTGGCTAGCGGCAAGGACCGCGCTTATCCTGCGTCAAATTTTAACAACACATCAATCAGGATTTCGCACATGACCGCCCGGCTCAACCCGCCCGTCCACAGCGACCAGCACGCCGCGTCCTATTACGCCGCCACGGTCAACCGCCAGTTGGCGTACCCGCCCCTGGCCGGCGAGCAGGTGGCGGACGTGTGCATCGTGGGCGGCGGCTTCTCCGGGCTGAACACCGCCATCGAACTGGCCCGCAAGGGTTTCTCGGTGGCGCTGCTGGAGGCCCACCAGGTCGGCTGGGGCGCCAGCGGCCGCAACGGCGGCCAGCTGATCCGCGGCGTCGGCCACGGCGTCGAGCAGTTCGAGCCGGTGATCGGCCAGGACGGCGTGCGCGCCATCAAGCTGATGGGCCTGGAAGCGGTGGAGATCGTCCGCCAGCGGGTCGAGGAGTTCGCCATCGACTGCGACCTGACCTGGGGCTACTGCGACCTGGCCAACAAGCCCGCGCACCTGCAAGGCTTCGCCGAGGACAAGGCCGAGCTGGAAAGCCTCGGCTACCGGCACGAGCTGCGCCTGCTGCGCCCGGAACAGATGCACGAGGTGGTGGGCTCCGACCGCTACTGCGGCGGCCTGATCGACATGGGCTCCGGCCACCTGCACCCGCTCAACCTGGCACTGGGCGAGGCCGCCGCCGCCGCGTCGCTCGGCGTGCAGCTGTTCGAGCACTCGCCGGTGACCCGCATCGACCACGGCAGCGAGGTGAAGGTGCACACCGCCCGTGGCAGCGTGCGCGCCAGGACCCTGGTGCTGGCCTGCAACGCCTACCTCAACGGCCTGGACCCGACCCTCGGCGGCAAGGTGCTGCCCGCCGGCAGCTACGTGATCGCCACCGAGCCACTGGGCGAGGAGCGCGCCCGCGCGCTGATCCCGCGCAACATGGCGCTGTGCGACCAGCGCGTGGCCCTCGACTACTACCGCCTCTCGGCCGACCACCGCCTGCTGTTCGGCGGCGCCTGCCACTACTCGGGGCGTGACCCGGCGGACATCGCCGCCTACATGCGGCCGAAGATGCTGCAGGTGTTCCCCGGCCTGGAGGACGTGCGCATCGACTTCCAGTGGGGCGGGATGATCGGCATCGGCGCCAACCGCCTGCCGCAGATCGGCCGCCTGCGGGAGCACCCCAACGTCTACCACGCCCAGGCCTACGCCGGGCACGGGGTCAACGCCACCCACCTGGCAGGCAAGCTGCTGGCCGAGGCCATCGCCGGCCAGCAGGGCAGCGGCTTCGACCTGTTCGACAAGGTGCCGCACATGACCTTCCCCGGCGGCCGCCACCTGCGCTCGCCGTTGCTGGCCCTGGGCATGGCCTGGTACCGGCTCAAGGAAGCGGTCGGCCTGGTCTGAGGCCGCCGCTCAGGCTTCCCGCAGCAGCTGCCAGAGCGAGCGGGAAGCCTCGGCCCGCGCCTGCTCGGCGCTCAGGCCCACGTCCGCCAGCAGCCTGGCGTCCAGGTTCTGCAGCGCGCGCCGGGTCCTGATGCGCCGCAGCAGCCGCTGCCAGCGCAGCGCCAGGCCCTTCGGCGAGAATCGCTCGCCGGCCTTCCGGCGCTCCGGCAGCGCCCCGTACAGATCAGCGAATTCGCGCATGGTCAGCCCTCCATCCAGGCTTCTCCCTTGGGCAACCATGATGGCGGCGCGCGCACGGACGATACAGATTCAAAAATGATCTATTAAATACATACAGAAGGCTCGACCGCGCGGCTGAATGGCTTATTCTGAGCCCATCTGTATCGCTCGCAGCGCAATCGCCGAGGCATCTGTCATGACGCTCTACCTCAACCTGGCCAACCTGCTCGGCACCCGCATCGAGCAGGGCCTGTACCGCCCCGGCGACCG
Source organism: Pseudomonas sp. GD03875 (assembly GCF_029840585.1). Taxonomy (NCBI): domain Bacteria; kingdom Pseudomonadati; phylum Pseudomonadota; class Gammaproteobacteria; order Pseudomonadales; family Pseudomonadaceae; genus Pseudomonas; species Pseudomonas sp. GD03875. Next base: position 29,554 of record NZ_JAOCCV010000027.1, read on the forward strand.
CCTGCCCTCGGTGCGCGCGCTGAGCCAGGAGCACGGCGTGAGCCTGAGCACGGTGCAGCAGGCCTACCGCGAACTGGAGGATCGCGGCCTGGCCCGGCCGCAGCCGAAGTCCGGCTACTACGTGCCGAGCGCGCGGCCGGCCGCCGAGTTGCCCCAGGTCAGCCGCACCGCCCAGCGGCCGGTCGAGGTATCCCAGTGGGACCAGGTGCTGGCGCAGGTGGCGAACTCGCCGAACGAGTCCGTGCTGCAGCTCGGCCGCGGCCGCCCGGACATCAGCCAGCCGACCCTCAGGCCCCTGCTGCGCTCGCTGTCACGCCTGAGCCGGCGCCAGGACCTCAACGGCCTGACCTACGGCAATATCTACGGCGACATCGGCCTACGCGAGCAGGTCTCGCGCCTGCTGCTCGACTCCGGCTGCCGCATCCCCGCCGAGGACATCGTCATCACTACCGGCTGCCACGAGGCGCTGTCCGCCGCGCTGCGCGCGATCTGCGAGCCCGGCGACATCGTCGCGGTGGACTCGCCGAGCTTCCACGGCGTGATGCAGGCGCTCAAGGGCTTCGGCATGAAGGCCCTGGAGCTGCCCAGCGACCCGCTCACCGGGATCAGCCTGGAAGCCCTGGAACTGGCGCTGGAGCAGTGGCCGATCAAGGTCATCCAGCTCACCCCGACCTGCAACAACCCGCTCGGCTACATCATGCCGGAGGCCAGCAAGCGCGCCCTGCTGACCCTGGCCCAGCGCTACGACGTGGCGATCATCGAGGACGACGTGTACGGCGACCTGGCCTACCGCTACCCCCGGCCGCGCACCATCAAGTCGTTCGACGAGGACGGCCGCGTGCTGCTCTGCAGCTCCTTCTCCAAGACCCTGGCGCCGGGCCTGCGCATCGGCTGGATCGCTCCCGGCCGCTACCTCGACCGGGTGCTGCACATGAAGTACATGGGCACCGGCTCCACCGCGCAATTGCCGCAGCTGGCGCTGGCCGAGTTCATCCGCGACGGCCACTTCGAGCCCCACGTGCGCCGCATGCGCGCCCAGTACCAGCACAGCCGCGATCAGATGCAGGAGTGGATCCGCCGCTACTTCCCGGCGGGCACCAAGGTCAGCCAGCCCCAGGGCAGCTTCATGATCTGGGTGGAACTGCCCGAGGGCTTCGACAGCCAGCGCCTGAACCGCGAGCTGCTGCCGCAAGGCGTGCAGATCGCGCCGGGCAGCATCTTTTCCGCGGCGGGCAAGTACCGCAACTGCCTGCGCATGAACTACGCGGCCCGGCCGGACGCCGAGGTGGAGGCCGCCGTGCGCCTGGTCGGCGAGACCGCGGCGCGGCTGCTGGAAGGCCGTTGAGCGACGTGCGATTGGTGGAATCTTTGGCGGGACGGCATCGTCGTAGCAAGAGGACGCGAAGACCGGAGATCGTCGTGCACCGCCCCCTGCTGATCTGCCTGCTGGCGCTGCTCGCCGCCTGCGCCGCGCCGCCCGCCATCCAGCCGAGCCAGACCCTGCCGCCCGCCGAATCCTCGTTCGGCCGCCAGCTGCACGACCTCGCGGCCCGCCACCAGGGGCAGTCCGGCTTCCGCCTGCTGCCGGCCAGCGACGAGGCCTTCGCCGCCCGCGCCGAGCTGGTGCGCGCGGCGCGCGGCAGCCTCGACCTGCAGTACTACATCGTGCATGACGGCCTCAGCACCCGCTCGCTGATCGACGAGGTGCTGGGCGCCGCCGACCGGGGCGTGCGCGTGCGCCTGCTGCTGGACGACACCAGCAGCGACGGCCGCGACTACGAGATCGCCCTGCTTGCCGCTCACCCCAACATCCAGGTACGGGTGTTCAACCCGCTGCACCTGGGCCGCTCCACCGGCGTCACCCGCGTGCTCGGCCGCGCGCTGAACCTCGGCCAGCAGCACCGGCGCATGCACAACAAGCTGTGGCTGGCCGACGGCAGCGCGGCCATCGTCGGCGGGCGCAACCTCGGCGACGAATACTTCGACGCCGAACCCAGCCGCAACTTCACCGACATCGACCTGCTGGCCGTCGGCCCGGTGGCCGAGCAGCTGGCGCACAGCTTCGACCAGTACTGGAACAGCGCGCTGAGCAAGCCGATCCAGCAGTTCCTGCTGTGGGCGCCGGACCAGCGCGACCTGGCCAAGGCCCGCCAGGGCCTGCACCGCTACCTGGACAAGGCCAAGGTGGAACAGCAGGAGCTGTACCAGCGCCTGCACACCTACCGGCAGGAACCGCGCCTGCAGCACTGGCTCGATGAGCTGATCTGGGCGCCGGGACAGGCGCTGTGGGACGCCCCGGCCAAGGTGCTGGCCGACGGCGAGCCGGACCCGCAGCTGCTGCTCGCCACCCAGCTGGAGCCGCGGCTGTCGGGTATCGAGCGGGAGCTGATCCTGGTCTCCGCCTACTTCGTGCCGGCCGAGGAAGGCATGCGCTACCTCACCGGCCACGCCGACGCCGGGGTGAACATCCGCCTGCTGACCAACTCTCTGGAAGCCACCGACGTGCCCGCCGTGCACGGCGGCTACGCGCCCTACCGGCGCGAACTGCTGGAGCACGGCGTGCGCCTGTTCGAGCTGCGCCGCCAGCCGGGCGACAGCGGGGCCGGCGGCAGTGGACCCTACAGTTTCAGCGGCGCCTCCGCCTCCAGCCTGCACAGCAAGGCGATCGTCATGGACGGCCGCTACAGTTTCGTCGGCTCGCTGAACTTCGACCCGCGCTCGTTGCTGTGGAACACCGAGGTCGGCGTGCTGGTGGACAGCGTCGAACTGAGCGGCCACGTGCGCCGCCTGGCGCTGGAAGGCATGCAGCCGTCGCTCAGCTACGAGGTGCGCCTGCGCGACGAGCGGGTGGTCTGGCTGACCGAGGACAACGGCCGCAAGCGCGAACTGGCCGAAGAGCCCGGCAGCACCTGGCGCCGCTTCAACGCCTGGTTCGCCGAGCTGATCGGGCTGGAGCGCATGCTCTAGGCCCGAACCCGCCCTCCCGCAGGGTGCGCGGGGCCGCCCAGGCTGCGCGCACCGATGCCCTGAAGTGTCGATGCGCCCGGCCGCTCCCCTACCGGGCAGGCACCGCCTCGCCCTTGTCGCGCCAGGCCAGCCAGACGAAACCGGCCGCGCCCAGCGCCATCATCATCGGCAGTGCATGGCCGCTGAGCCATTGGCTGGCGGCGCCGGTCAGCAGCGGGCCGAGCAGGCAGCCGATGCCCCACAGCTGGGCGACATGGGCGTTGGCGCGGACCAGCTCGTCGTCGCGGAAGCGCTCGCCGATGAGGATCAGCGACAGGGTGAACAACCCGCCGGCGCTGGCGCCGAACAGCACCCACAGCGGCCAGATCAGCGGCGTGTGCAGCAACAGCGGCACGCCCAGGCTGGACAGCAGCAGGACCACGCCACACAGGCGGAACAGCGCGTTGCGCGGCACCCGGTCGGCGAGCCAGCCGATCGGCAGCTGCAGCGCGGCGTCGCCCACCACCACCACGCTGGCCATCATCAGCGCGACCTCCTGGGTGAAGCCCTGGTGCAGGCCGTAGACCGGCAGCAGGGTCAGCATCATCGCCTCGAAGGCGGCGAACAGGCCGACCGCCCAGGCGATGGTCGGCATGCGCCGGCAGAAGTCGAACAGGCCGCGCCCGGAGGCGCTGTGCGCATCGACCCGCGGTGCGCCGCTGCGGCCGAGCAGCGCCAGCGAGCCGAACACCAGCAGCCCGGTGCCGGTCCAGAAGCCCAGATCGGTGCTGGTGCCGAGCAGGGTCAGTAGCAGCGGCCCGGCGAGCTGGCTGAGCGCGTAGCCGGTGCCGTACAGCGCCACCAGGCGGCCGCGCCACTGCTCCACCGCCAGCTGGTTGATCCAGCTCTCGCCGAGGATGAACACCACCGTCAGCGCCACGCCGAGGAACAGGCGCAGCCCCAGCCACACCGGGTAGTGCTGGACCAGCGCCAGCAGCGCCACCGATACCGCCCCGAGCAGCAGGCACAGCTGCATTACCAGCGTAGTGCCGAGGCGCCCGGCCAGGCGCCCGGCGATCAGCGAGCCGAGCAGCACGCCGATCGCCGGGGTGGCCGCCATCACGCCGATGGCGAAGTTGCCGTGGCCCCAGCTCTCCAGGCGCAGCGAGACCAGCGGCATGGTCACGCCCAGGGCCAGGCCGATGCTGATCACCGCGGCGCACACCGCGAAGTAGGTTCCCCAACGCATGGTTTTTCCGTCCTCTCAATGCAACGCGGCCGGGTTTCGTGAGAAACCCGGCCGCAGGTATGGCTCCAGGGAGCCGGCCCCGTAGGGCGGACCTCCGGGCGGCTCGCGGCCGCCCGCGTGCAGTGTTACAGCTTGATCCAGGTGGACTTCAGCTCGGTGTACTTGTCGAAGGCGTGCAGCGACTTGTCGCGGCCGTTGCCGGACTGCTTGAAGCCGCCGAACGGCGCGGTCATGTCGCCGCCGTCGTACTGGTTGATCCACACGCTGCCGGCGCGCAGGGCCTTGCCGACCAGGTGGGCGCGCGACAGGTTGCTGGTCCACACCGCGGCGGCCAGGCCGTAGATGGTGTCGTTGGCGATTGCCACGGCCTCTTCCTGGCTATCGAAGCCGATCACCGACAGCACCGGGCCGAAGATTTCTTCCTTGGCGATGCGCATGGCGTTGGTCACGCCGTCGAACACGGTCGGCTCGACGTAAGTTCCGCCGGTCTCTTCCAGCACCCGCTTGCCGCCGGCCACCAGCTTGGCGCCGTCGTCGTGGCCGGCCTGGATGTAGCTCAGCACGTTGTTCATCTGGGTGGTGTCGACCAGGGCGCCGACGTTGGTGGCCGGGTCCAGCGGGTTGCCCGGCTTCCAGGTCTTGATCGCCTCGACCACCATGGGCACGAACCTGTCCTTGATCGAGTTCTCCACCAGCAGGCGCGAGCCGGCGGTGCACACCTCGCCCTGGTTGAAGGCGATGGCACTGGCGGCGGCCTGGGCGGCGGCCTCGAGGTCCGGGGCGTCGGCGAACACGATGTTCGGGCTCTTGCCGCCGGCCTCCAGCCAGACGCGCTTCATGTTCGACTCGCCGGCGTAGACCATCAGCTGCTTGGCGATCTTGGTGGAGCCGGTGAACACCAGGGTGTCAACGTCCATGTGCAGGGCCAGCGCCTTGCCCACGGTGTGGCCGAAGCCCGGCAGTACGTTGAACACGCCGGCCGGGATGCCGGCCTCGATGGCCAGCTGGGCGATGCGGATGCCGGTCAGCGGCGACTTCTCGGACGGCTTGAGCACCACCGAGTTGCCGGTAGCCAGGGCCGGGCCGAGCTTCCAGCAGGTCATCAGCAGGGGGAAGTTCCACGGCACGATGGCGGCGACCACGCCGACCGGCTCGCGGGTGACCAGGCCCAGCTCGTCATGGGCGGTGGCGGCCACCTCGTCGTAGATCTTGTCGATCGCTTCGCCGCTCCAGCGCAGGGCGCGGGACGCGGCCGGCACGTCGACGCTCAGCGAATCGCCGATCGGCTTGCCCATGTCCAGGGTTTCCAGCAGGGCCAGCTCCTCGGCGTGGGCGTCGATCAGGTCGGCGAAGCGGATCATGATCTCCTTGCGCTTGACCGGCGCCAGGCGCGACCAGGCGCCGGACTCGAAGGCGGCGCGGGCGCGGCTCACCGCCACATCGGCGTCGGCGGCGTCGCAGCTGGCCACCAGGCCGAGCAGGCGGCCGTCGACCGGGCTGATGCACTCGAAGGTCGCGCCGGCCACCGCATCGGTGTATTCGCCCTGGACGAAGGCCCGGCCTTCGATCTTCAGGTTCTTGGCGCGCTGTTCCCAATCGGCACGGGTCAGGGTGGTCATGCAAGGATTCCTCGAGTGGAAGCGTGTCGCAAATCGACAACACGCACTGTCAATTATTCTGCCAGGCCGATTGCCGGCCATCGTGCAGGCAACACTAAACCAGAGCGCCCAACCTTTTCAATATTTTTGACAGATGGCCGAGTTCCGTCTTGCAATGTTCGTTTTATCAAACATAGACTCCCGAACACTCGCGTCTTACAACAACAGGAAGCGCCATGAACATCGAGCAGATCGTCGACTTCGCCACGGCCGCCACCGCGCCCGAGCACTACCGCCCCGCCGCCGAGAAGATCCTCAAGGGCGACCCCGAGCAGAGCGTGCGCAACCACTACGGCAGCCCGTGCGGCCAGTTCAACGCGGGCATCTGGGAAGGCGCGCCGGGGCAGTGGACGATCCACTACACCGAGCACGAGTACTGCGAGATCCTGCAGGGCGTGTCGGTGATCCGCGACCAGGACGGCAACGCGCGGACCGTCCGCGCCGGCGACCGCTTCGTCATCCCGGCCGGGCTGAAAGGCACCTGGGAAGTGCTGGAGCATTGCCGCAAGGTGTACGTGATCTTCGAGGCCAAAGCCTGAACGCGAACCTCTGTGGGAGCGAACTTGTTCGCGAAGCTCTTTGCGGAGCCATTCGCGAGCAAGCTCGCTCCCACCGATCATGAGCAGTCCACCTTTACCCGCACCTTTTCGCAGGCAAGAAAAAACCCGCCGAGGCGGGTTTCTTCGTACAAGGGCCGGATCAATTACTTGATCTTGGCTTCCTTGTAGATCACGTGCTTGCGGACGACCGGATCGTATTTCTTGATCTCGATCTTGTCCGGGGTGGTGCGCTTGTTCTTGTCGGTGGTGTAGAAGTGGCCGGTACCGGCGCTGGACACCAAACGGATCAGTTCACGCATGATTGTCTCCTTAGACCTTTTCGCCGCGAGCGCGCAGCTCGGTCAGCACTACGTCGATGCCACGCTTGTCGATGATGCGCATGCCCTTGGCGGAAACGCGCAGACGCACGAAGCGCTTCTCGGACTCGACCCAGAAGCGATGGTGCTGCAGGTTCGGCAGGAAACGACGACGGGTTTTGTTGTTCGCGTGGGAAATGTTGTTCCCGGTAACCGGACCCTTACCGGTTACTTGACAGACTCTCGACATGCCTCAGCCCTCTAAACCACATGCCCAACCCGGCATGGGTTGGCCGCTTGAACTCAATAGTCATTTGGCGCTCAGCGCCGCGTTTCTCGGGGGTCTTACCGGCTGTTTGCGTCGCCGCAGGACCGGGCCCCTAGAAAAGAGCGCTGCTTTATACCAGAACACCCCACCACCCGCAAGGATCGCCGCACCCGGCAAATGCCGTTCCCGGCCAGGAACGGCGGCCCCTCGCCGCGCCGCCGGGATGACCGCTCGTCGCCCGATTCGATTGTGTGGCACGGCGCTTTTGTCTAGGGTGGGCCTCTTGCCATTCGGAGGAACCGAGATGCGTCTCGCCGCCCTGCCCCTGCTGCTCGCCCCCGTGCTGAGCCAGGCCGCCACCCTTGCCGTGTGCACCGAAGCCAGCCCGGACGGTTTCGACGTGGTGCAGTACAACTCGCTGACCACCACCAACGCCTCGGCCGACGTGCTGATGAACCGCCTGGTGGACTACGACGCCGCGACCGGCGAGCTGGTGCCCAGCCTGGCCGAGCGCTGGGAGGTGTCCGCCGACGGCCTGAGCTGGACCTTCCAGCTGCGCCCGGGCGTGAAGTTCCAGCGCACCGCCTGGTTCACCCCGGGCCGCGAGCTGAACGCCGAGGACGTGCTGTTCAGCTTCCAGCGCATGCTCGACCCGAGCCATCCCTGGCACAAGACCGCCGCCGGCGGCTACCCGCACGCCCAGTCGATGCAGTGGCCGGAGCTGGTCGAACGGGTCGAGGCGCCGTCGCCGACCAGCGTGCGCTTCGTCCTCAAGCACCCGGACGCCACTTTCCTCGCCACCCTGAGCATGGGCTTCGCCTCCATCTATTCCGCCGAATACGCCGATAAGCTGCTGGCCGCCGGCACGCCGGAGAAGCTCAACAGCCAGCCCGTGGGCACCGGCCCCTTCGTGCTCAAGCGTTTCCAGAAGGACGCGGCGATCCGCTACACCGCCAACCCCGACTACTTCGCCGGCAAGCCGGCCGTGGACGGCCTGGTGTTCGCCATCACCCCGGACGCCAACGTGCGCCTGCAGAAGATCAAGCGCGGCGAATGCCACATCGCCCTGTCGCCCAAGCCGCTGGACGTGCAGGTCGCGCGCCAGGAGCCGAAGCTCAGGGTCAGCGAGACGCCGGCCTTCATGACCGCCTTCGTCGCCCTCAACAGTCAGCACCCGCCGCTGGACAAGCCCCAGGTGCGCCAGGCCATCAACCTGGCTTTCGACAAGGCCAGCTACCTCAAGGCCGTGTTCGAGGGCAGCGCCACCCCGGCCAACAGCCCCTACCCGCCGAATACCTGGAGCTACGCGCAAGACCTCCCCGGCTACGCCCACGACCCGGAAAAGGCCAAAGCGCTGCTGGCCGAGGCCGGCCTGGCGGATGGCTTCAAGACCACTCTCTGGACCCGGCCGTCCGGCAGCCTGCTGAATCCCAACCCGACGCTCGGCGCCCAGCTGCTGCAGGCCGACCTGGCCAAGATCGGCATCCAGGCGGAGGTGCGGGTGATCGAATGGGGCGAATTGATCCGCCGGGCCAAGGCCGGCGAGCACGACCTGCTGTTCATGGGCTGGGCCGGTGACAATGGCGATCCGGACAACTTCCTCACCCCGCAATTCGCCTGCGCCTCGGTGCAGTCCGGCCTGAACTTCGCCCGCTACTGCGACCCGCAGCTGGACAAGCTGATCGCCGAGGGCAAGGCCGCCAGCGACCAGCAGCAGCGCGACACGCTGTACCGCCAGGCCCAGGCCATCATCCAGCAGCAGGCGCTGTGGCTGCCGCTGGCCCACCCCACCGCCTTCGCCCTGCACAGCGACAAGGTGAGCGGCTACCAGGTCAGCCCGTTCGGCCGCCAGGACTTCTCCAGGGTGAAGCTGGCCCCCTGATCTACAGCCAGCCGTACTCGGCCATCGACAGCGGCTCGCCGTCGCCGACGATGAAGTGGTCGAGCACGCGCACCTCGATCATGTCGAGGGCCTCCTGCAGCCGCTCGGTGAGCAGGCGGTCGGCCTGGCTGGGCTCGGCGATGCCGGACGGGTGGTTGTGCACCAGGATGGCCGCCGCGGCATTGTGCGCCAGGGCGCGCTTGACCACCTGGCGCGGGTAGACGCTGGCGCCGTCGATGCTGCCGAAGAACAGCGCCTCGAAGCAGATCACCCGATGCTTGGCGTCAAGGAACAGGCAGCCGAACACCTCGTGATGCTCATGGCGCAGGCGCGCCTTCAGGTAGTCGCGCACCGCCTGCGGGCTCTCCAGCGCGGAGTCGCGGCGCAGCCGCTCGGCCAGGTGGCGCCGGCTCATCTCCAGCACCGCCTGCAGCTGCGCGTACTTGGCCGGCCCCAGCCCCAGGCGCTGGCCGAAGGCGCCTAGATCGGCCTCCAGGAGGGCGCGCAGGCTGCCGAAGTCGGCGAGCAGGCGGCGGGACAGGTCCACCGCGCTGTGGCCGGACACCCCAGTGCGCAGGAAGATGGCCAGCAGTTCGGCGTCGCTCAGCGCCGCCGCCCCCAGTTGCAGCAGTTTTTCCCGCGGGCGTTCCGCCGCGGGCCAGTCGCGTATGCTCATGGCACCTCCTTGTGACGAATGGACGGCGCGCGAAAGCGCCCCGTGCAGCCCGCTGTTCCGGCGCAGGCCCTGTGCTATCTTAGCCCGGCTTTTTTGGCGCGTTGGTCGGCCTGGGGAGGCGCCTCCACGCGTTGCTATCCACACCACATTATTAAGGCAGGCCTATGCAGCGGCTGTATCGGAAACGCATCGTCCTGGGCGTGGGCGGCGGCATCGCCGCCTACAAGAGCGCCGAACTGGTCCGCCGCCTGCGCGACCAGGGCGCCGAGGTGCGGGTGGTCATGACCCGCGGCGGCCGCGAGTTCATCACCCCGCTGACCCTGCAGGCGCTGTCCGGCCACCCGGTCCACCTCGACCTGCTCGACCCGGCCGCCGAGGCCGCCATGGGCCACATCGAGCTGGCCAAGTGGGCCGACCTGGTGCTGATCGCCCCGGCCACCGCCGACCTCATGGCGAGGCTGACCCAGGGCGTGGCCGACGACCTGCTCACCACCCTGGTGCTGGCCACCGACGCCCAGGTCGCCCTGGCCCCGGCGATGAACCAGGCCATGTGGCGCGACGAGGCCACCCAGGCCAACGCCAAGGTCCTGCTGCAGCGCGGCATGCACCTGTTCGGCCCCGCCGCGGGCAGCCAGGCCTGCGGCGACGTCGGCCCCGGCCGCATGCTGGAAGCCGACGAGCTGGCCCAGCGCGCCGCCGACTGCTTCCAGCGCCAAGCGCTGACCGGCCGCCATGTGCTGATCACCGCCGGCCCGACCCAGGAAAACATCGACCCGGTGCGCTACATCACCAACCACAGCTCCGGCAAGATGGGCTTCGCCCTCGCCGAGGCGGCCGTGGAGGCCGGCGCCAAGGTCACCCTGGTGACCGGCCCGGTACACCTGCCGACGCCCGACCGGGTCAACCGCATCGACGTGGTCAGCGCCCGCGACATGCTGGCCGCCTGCGAGGCCGCCATGCCCTGCGACCTGCTGATCGCCTCGGCCGCCGTGGCCGACTACCGCCCGGAAGTGGTCGCCGAGCACAAGCTGAAGAAGGACCCCGCCAGCGGCGAGGGCCTGCTCCTGCAGCTGGTGCGCAACCCGGACATCCTCGCCACCATCGCCGGCCGCCAGGATCGTCCCTTCAGCGTGGGCTTCGCCGCAGAAACCGAGAACCTGCTCGGCTATGCTGCGCGCAAGCTGAAGGACAAGAACCTCGACCTGATCGTCGCCAACGACGTGGCCAACCCGACCATCGGCTTCAACAGCGAAGAGAACGCCATCACCGTGATCGACCGCGAACTGCAGGCGAGCGCCTTCGCCCAGACCAGCAAGAGCAAGATCGCCCGCCAACTGGTGGCCTTCATCGCCGAGCGCCTGAACCGCGCCTGACACCATTCGTCTACGGAACCCGCCATGCACGCTCTGCAAGCCAAGATCCTCGACCCGCGCCTGGGCAGCGACTTCCCCCTGCCGCAGTACGCCACCCCGGGCTCCGCCGGCCTCGACCTGCGCGCCATGCTCAAGGAAGACACCGTCCTCGAGCCGGGCCAGACCCTGCTGATCCCCACCGGCCTGTCCATCCATATCGCCGACCCGGGCCTGGCCGCCCTGGTGCTGCCGCGCTCCGGCCTCGGCCACAAGCATGGCGTGGTGCTGGGCAACCTGGTCGGGCTGATCGACTCGGACTACCAGGGCGAGCTGATGGTGTCCTGCTGGAACCGCGGCCAGACGCCCTTCACCATCGCCATCGGCGAGCGCATCGCCCAACTGGTGCTGGTGCCGGTGGTGCAGGCGCATTTCGAGCTGGTCGAGGAGTTCGACGCCAGCCAACGCGGCGCCGGCGGCTTCGGCCATTCCGGTAGCCACTGAGTCAGCCCGCCCATCAGGATGCATTGCCAGGGAGACGTTGCGTGAAATTCTCAAAACGTACCGCCAAGGACACCGGCCAACCCATCTCCGCCGCACCGGCCAAGCCGGCGCGCCAGGTCTCCAATGACCAGAAGGCGCTGATCCCCGGCGCCCTGGCGGCCTTCGGCGGGCTGCTGCTGGCCGGCGCGCTGATCGGCTTCAGCCTGATGGGCACCGGCAAGCAGCAGCAACAGCAGCTGGTCGACGCCTGGGGCGGCAGCCAGGCGGGCGCCCTGCAGCAGGCCCAGCGGCAACTCCAGGCGGACGCCCAGGCCGCGGCCGGCGACCCGGCGTTGCTGACGGCCCTGCAGAGCGGCGACCGCAACCTGATCGCCAGCGCCGAGCGCAACCTCCTGCACTGGCAGGGCGTGGTCGACGCCCACATCAACCTGCCGCGCCGCGCCGCGCTGGACGTGGGCCGCACCGGCCCGATGAACTTCGCCGCGCTGGACATGCTGCAGCGCCTGGAAAACGGCCAGGCGCCGGCCATCGAGGCCTACAAGATCGGCGAACGCTGGCTGGCCTACACCACTGCCCCCCTGCGCAGCCCGGGCAGCGACCAGCTGCAGGGCACCCTGCTGCTGGTGGTCGACCTGGAACGGCTGCTGGCCGCCCTGCCCGCGTTGCCGGAAGGCGTCGGCCAGGTCCAGCTCAACCAGAAGTTCGCCACCACGCCGGCACAGACGCTGCTGTCACGCGGCACCGCGGCCGGCCCGGCGCAGCGCTTCGAGACCGGCAACCCCAACTGGCAGCTCGACTTCGCGCCGGGCCCGGCGGTGAGTGGCGCGCCGCTGTCGCCGGTGATCCTCGCCATCGCCGGCCTGCTGGCCCTGGCGGGTGCCCTGATCGGCCTGATGCTGACCCGCAACCACCTGCTCGGCCGCCTGCGCGGCGACGTGCAACAGCTCGCCGGCATGCTCCAGGAGCTTTCCAGCGGAAAGTCGGTCAAAGCCTTCGGCCTGCACTTCACCGCCCTGGATGGGCTGGCGCAGAGCCTGGCGCGCCTGCCGCGCCCGAAGAAAGAAGCATCAAGGCCGGAGCCTGGCAGCCCAGCCAACAGCGCCCCGTCGGCGAGCACCAGGCCGACGCAGCTGGCAGACCCGATGTTCCAGGCTACCGATATTCTCGATATCGACATCCTCGACGAAGACCAGGATCTCCTGGGATTGGAGCAACCTTTCATGGACAGCCCCGTGCAGAACGTACAGACCCCACCGAAACTCCCCGCCAGCATCTTCCGCGCCTACGACATCCGTGGCGTGGTCGGCGACACTCTGACCACCGAGGCCGCCTACTGGATCGGCCGCGCCATCGGCTCGGAAAGCCTGGCCAAGGGCCAGCCGCACGTGGCCGTCGGCCGTGACGGCCGTCTGTCCGGCCCGCAACTGGTGCAACAGCTGATCCAGGGCCTGCTGGACTGCGGCTGCCAGGTCACCGACATCGGCATGGTGCCGACCCCCGTCCTGTACTTCGCCACCCACGTGCTGGAAGGCAAGTCCGGGGTGATGCTCACCGGCAGCCACAACCCGCCGGACTACAACGGCTTCAAGATCGTCATCGCCGGCGACACCCAGGCCAACGAGCAGATCCAGGCGCTCAAGACGCGCATCGACACCAACGACCTGGCCAGCGGCGCCGGCAGCGTCGAGCAGATCGACATCCTCGACCGTTACTTCAAACACATCGTCGGCGATATCGCCATGGCCAAGCCGATCAAGGTGGTGGTCGACTGCGGCAACGGCGTGGCCGGCGTGATCGCCCCGCGCCTGATCGAGGCCCTGGGCTGCAGCGTGATCCCGCTGTACTGCGAGGTGGACGGCAACTTCCCCAACCACCACCCGGACCCGGGCAAGCCCGAGAACCTCAAGGACCTGATCGCCCGCGTGAAGAGCGAAGGCGCCGACCTCGGCCTGGCCTTCGACGGCGATGGCGACCGCGTCGGCGTGGTGACCAACACCGGCACCATCGTCTACCCGGACCGCCTGATGATGCTGTTCGCCAAGGACGTGGTCTCGCGCAACCCCGGCGCCGACATCATCTATGACGTCAAGTGCACCCGCCGCCTGGGCGCTCTGATCAGCGGCTACGGCGGCCGCCCGGTGATGTGGAAGACCGGCCACTCGCTGATCAAGAAGAAGATGAAGGAAACCGGCGCCCTGCTGGCCGGCGAAATGAGCGGCCACGTGTTCTTCAAGGAGCGCTGGTTCGGCTTCGACGACGGCATCTACAGCGCCGCGCGCCTGCTGGAAATCCTCAGCCAGGACCGCCGCGATGCCGAGCACGTGTTCTCCGCCTTCCCGCTGGACATTTCCACGCCCGAACTCAACGTCACCGTCACCGACGAGAACAAGTTCCGCCTGATCGACCGCCTGCAGCGCGACGGCGTCTGGGGCGAGGCCAACCTGACCACGCTCGACGGCGTGCGCGTCGACTATCCCAAGGGCTGGGGCCTGGTGCGCGCCTCCAACACCACACCGGTGCTGGTGCTGCGCTTCGAGGCGGAGACCGAGGAAGAGCTGGCGCGCATCAAGGAAGTGTTCCGTGCCCAGCTGTACAACGTCGCCCCCGACCTCAACCTGCCGTTCTGATCCGTTCCGGAGCCCGTTCCACCATGACCCTCAATCGTGATGCCGCCACCCAAGTCGCCAAGGTCCTGTCCGAAGCGCTGCCGTACATCCGTCGTTTCGTCGGCAAGACCCTGGTGATCAAGTACGGCGGCAACGCCATGGAAAGCGACGAGCTGAAGGAAGGCTTCGCCCGCGACATCGTGCTGATGAAGGCGGTGGGCATCAATCCGGTGGTGGTGCATGGCGGCGGCCCGCAGATCGGCGACCTGCTCAAGCGCCTGTCGATCGAGAGCCACTTCATCGATGGCATGCGCGTCACCGACGCGCAGACCATGGATGTGGTGGAAATGGTCCTCGGCGGTCAGGTCAACAAGGACATCGTCAACCTGATCAACCGCCACGGCGGCAGCGCCATCGGCCTGACCGGCAAGGACGCCGAGCTGATCCGCGCGAAGAAGCTCACCGTGACCCGCCAAACCCCCGAGATGACCCAGCCAGAAATCATCGACATCGGCCACGTCGGCGAAGTGGTCGGCGTCAATACCGACCTGCTGGGCATGCTGGTGAAAGGCGACTTCATCCCGGTGATCGCCCCCATCGGCGTGGGCGCCAACGGCGAGTCGTACAACATCAACGCCGACCTGGTGGCCGGCAAGGTGGCCGAGGCGCTGAAGGCCGAGAAGCTGATGCTGCTGACCAACATCGCCGGCCTGATGGACAAGCAGGGCGAGGTACTGACCGGCCTGACCACCGAGCAGGTGGACGAGCTGATCGCCGACGGCACCATCTACGGCGGCATGCTGCCGAAGATCCGCTGCGCCCTCGAGGCGGTGCAGGGTGGCGTGACCAGCGCGCACATCATCGACGGGCGCGTGCCCAACGCGGTGCTGCTGGAAATCTTCACCGACAGCGGCGTCGGCACCCTGATCAGCAATCGCAAGCGCCACTACTGAGGATGGCGCCTGCGGGGCGGGCTCACTCGCCCCGCAGTTCGACCAGGCGCGCGCGGTCGGCGGCGAAGGAGGTCTCGGCCTCGGCGCGGTTCTTCTGGTAGCGCTGGATATCGCGCTCCACGCCGACCTGCTCGGCCTTGATGTTCTCGATCTGCACCAGCAGGTGCTCCGGCACTTCGCGGCCGGCGCGCTCGAACTCCGCGGCCTGGGCCTGCAGGTTGGCCTGCTGGGTGTGCAGCGAGCTGAGGTTGCTGTGGGCCACACCGATGACGCCGTCCAGCTCGGCCAGCTTGCGATCGCGGGCGCGATCGACGTCCGCCGGCTCGGAGTACATGCGCAGCAGGTGGACGTCGGACTTGGCCTTGGCCTTCTCCTCAATCATCCGCTTGCGCTCTTCCAGGCTGGGCGCCGGCGGCACGTCGCGCACCACCCGGCCCTGCTCGTCCACCACCTGGTAGCCCTTCTCGATGTACTCCGGCGGCACGCCCAGGCGGTCGAGCACCGTCACGCCCTTGTCGTTGCGATAGCGGTAATACTCGCCCGCCGCCACAAGCGGCACATGGCCGAACCCCAGAGCCAGGGACAGACTGAGCGCGACCGGTTTGAGCATGAGCAAGCACATCCTGTTTATTGTTGGTTTTCAGATGCCGTACTGCGCGCGGTAGGCCTCCACCGCCGGCAGGTGCTTCTTGAGTTCAGCATCGCCTGCCAGATAATCCAGCACCTGCTCCAGGGAAACAATACTGATCACCGGCATGCCGTAGTCGCGCTCCACTTCCTGGATCGCCGACAGCTCGCCCTTGCCACGTTCCTGGCGGTTCAGCGCGATCAGCACGCCGGCCGCCTGGGCGCCCTGGCCCTGGATGATCTGCATCACCTCGCGGATCGCGGTGCCGGCGGTGATCACATCATCGACGATCATCACCCGCCCGGCCAGCGGCGCGCCGACCAGGGTGCCACCCTCGCCGTGGTCCTTGGCTTCCTTGCGGTTGAAGCACCACGGCAGGTCGCGGTCGTGCTGCTCGGCCAGCGCCACGGCGGTGGCGGCGGCCAGGGGGATGCCCTTGTAGGCCGGCCCGAACAGCACGTCGAAGCCGATGCCCGCATCCATCAGCGCGGAGGCGTAGAAACGCCCCAGCCTGGCCAGGGCCAGGCCGCTGTCGAACAGGCCGGCGTTGAAGAAGTAGGGACTGGTGCGCCCGGACTTGAGGGTGAACTCGCCGAAGCGCAGCACGCCACGCTCGATGGCAAAACGGATGAATTCGCGCTGGTACGCCTGCATGAAGGACTCCGGAGGGCACGGCTCTGCGGGAGCTTCCGATACCACGCACGCGGCTCGCAAGTCCCATGAATCTAGCTAATGGGAATAACTCGGGTATCATACCCGCACGAGTTTTCAGGGGCCATTTATGCGGATCATCAGTGTGAACGTGAATGGTATTCAGGCCGCGGTCGAGCGAGGTTTGCTCAGCTGGCTGCAGGCCCAGAATGCCGACGTGATCTGCCTGCAGGATACAAGAGTCTCTTCCTTCGAACTGGACGATCCGGCCTACCAGCTGGATGGCTACTTTCTCTATGCGGCCGATGCCGAAGTGCCTGCCCAGGGCGGCGTGGCGCTCTACTCGCGCCTGCAACCCAAGGCAGTGATCCACGGCCTCGGCTTCGAGATGGCCGACCGTTACGGGCGCTACCTGCAGGCCGACTTCGACAAGGTGAGCATCGCCACCCTGTTGCTGCCGTCCGGCCAGGGCGGCGACGAGAGCCTGAACCACAAGTTCAAGTTCATCGACGACTTCACCGGCTACCTGGACAAGCAGCGCCGCAAGCGCCGCGAGTACATCTATTGCGGCTCGCTCTATGTGGCGCACCAGAAGCTGGACGTGAAGAACTGGCGCGACAGCCAGCAACTGCCGGGCTTCCTCGCCCCCGAGCGCGCGTGGCTGGACGAAGTGATCGGCACCATGGGTTACGTCGACGCACTGCGCGAAGTCAGCCGCGAGGGCGACCAGTACAGCTGGTGGCCGGACAACGAGCAGGCCGAGATGCTCAACCTCGGCTGGCGCTTCGACTACCAGCTGCTCACCCCCGGCATGCGCCGCATCGTGCGCAACGCCAAGCTGCCGCGCCAGCCGCGCTTCTCCCAGCACGCGCCGCTGATCGTCGACTACGACTGGCTGCTCAGCGTCTAGCCGCAGCCAGTTCGTCAGGCGTCAGGAACGCAGGGCCTTCCAGGCCTTGCCGACGACACTCACCACAGCCAGCACCACGCCGCCCGCCAGCACGCCGAACAGCGCGTTGATCACGGTCGGCGCCAGCACGGCCAGCACGCCGCCAATTGCAGGCACACCGCCGATCGCCTCGGACCAGTGGTGGATCAGCTCGTGGGCGCCGGGAATACCGTGGGTAAGGATGCCGCCGCCGACCATGAACATGGCCGCCGTGCCCACCACCGACAACAGCTTCATCAGCCAGGGCGCCAGCCACAGGATGCCGCGCCCCAGGCCCTGCGCCGCTGCGCTGGCGCGCTGGCTCAGGTACAGGCCGGCGTCGTCCAGCTTGACGATGCCGGCGACCAGGCCGTACACGCCGACGGTCATCAGCAGGGCGATGCCGGACAGCACGATCACCTGCTGCAGGAACGCCTGCTCGGCCACCACGCCCAGGGTGATGGCGATGATCTCGGCAGAGAGAATGAAATCGGTGCGCACCGCGCCCTTGATCTTCTCCTTCTCGAACGCCTGGACGTCCACCGCCGGGTCCGCCAGCGCCTGGACGTGCTCGGCGTGGCGCTGCTGGTCTTCCTCCTTGCTGTGCAGGAACTTGTGCGCCAGCTTCTCGAAGCCCTCGTAACAGAGGAAGGCGCCGCCCAGCATCAGCAGCGGCGTCACCAGCCAGGGCGCGAAGGCGCTGATCAGCAGGGCCGCCGGCACCAGGATGGCCTTGTTGATGAACGAACCCTTGGCCACCGCCCAGACCACCGGCAGTTCGCGCTCGGCCTTGACGCCCGTCACCTGCTGGGCGTTCAACGCCAGGTCGTCGCCCAGCACACCGGCGGTCTTCTTCGCCGCCACCTTGGTCATCACCGAAACATCGTCGAGCACGCTGGCGATATCGTCGAGCAGTGTCAGCAGACTGGCTCCAGCCACTTCCGGCTTCCTTGTATGAGTGGTTAAGGGTTTCGCCGGGGTCGATTCGATGTCCGGCGGCACAGCAAAAGGCCCCGCATGCGGGGCCCGGAAATCACTTGATCAACCGCCAGCACAGCGGATATCGGTAGGTCTTGCCTTCGTTGGCCCTGATCCCGGCGATGATGGTCAGCACCAGGGCGACCACGCCGACCAGCACCATCAGCGGGAAGCCGATCAGCACCCAGGCCAGCAGGCCGCAGATCATCATGGCGATGCTGTAGGTGATCTGGAAGTTCAGCGCCTCGCGCCCCTGATCGTCGACGAAGGGGTCCATCTCCTTCTTCAGCTGCCAGACGATCAGCGGGCCGATGACGTTGCCGATCATCGGCGCCAGCACCCAGAAGAAGGCCGCGTAGTGACACAGCATGGCCCATTGCCGGGCTTCCTGGCTCGGCGTGGGGTCGAGGTTCTGCTCTTCCATCGGGTTCTCCGTGGGCAACAGGAATCAGTCGGCCAGGCTGGCGCGCTGCAGCTCGAACAGCTCGCGCATGCCCTGCTGGGCCAGCGCCAGCATGGCATTCAGCTCTTCCGGCTGGAAGGGGGCGCCTTCGGCGGTGCCCTGCACCTCGATGAAGCCGCCAGCGTCAGTCATCACCACGTTGAGGTCGGTCTCGGCCGCGGAGTCCTCCAGGTAGTCCAGGTCGAGCACCGGCTCGCCCTGGTAGATGCCCACGGACACGGCGGCGACCATCTGCTTGAGCGGCTCGCCCTTCAGCGCGCCGCCCTTCTTCAGCACCTTCAGCGCGTCGGCCAGGGCCACCATGGCGCCGGTGATGGAGGCAGTGCGGGTGCCGCCGTCGGCCTGGATCACGTCGCAGTCGATGTAGATGGTGTTCTCGCCCAGCTTGCTCATGTCCAGCGCGGCGCGCAGCGAGCGGCCGATCAGGCGCTGGATCTCCAGGGTGCGGCCACCCTGCTTGCCGCGGCTGGCCTCGCGCTGGTTACGCTCGCCGGTGGCGCGCGGCAGCATGCCGTACTCGGCGGTCAGCCAGCCCTGGCCCTGGCCCTTGAGGAAGCGCGGCACACCGGACTCGACGCTGGCGGTGCAGATCACCTTGGTGTCGCCGAACTCCACCAGCACCGAACCCTCGGCGTGCCTGGTGTAGTTGCGGGTGATGCGCACGGAACGCAACTGGGTGGAAGCACGGCCACTGGGACGTTTCATCTACTGGTACCTGTATAAAGCGGAAATCTCGGGCGTCGCGGCGCCCGACCTGCCGGCATTATAGGGCCGCCGCAGATGGCGCGACACGCCCGATTGGGCCGACGGTCGCACTGCGCTACAATCCCGCGCCCATTCGTCATTTCACGAGGCCCTCACCATGGTGCACAGCATGACCGCCTTCGCCCGCACCGAAGGCGCCGAGGCCCACGGCACCCTGAGCTGGGAACTGCGCTCGGTCAACCATCGCTACCTGGAGCCGCACCTGCGCCTGCCGGAAGCCTTCCGCGACCTCGAAGGCGCGGTGCGCGAGGCGCTGCGCCAGGGCCTGTCGCGCGGCAAGGTGGAATGCACCCTGCGCTTCGCCGAAGAGAATGCCGGCAGGAGCCTGCAGGTGGACGGCGAGCGCGCCCGCCAACTGGTCGAGGCCGCCGAGCAGGTGGCCGCGCTGATCCGCCAGCCGGCCCCGCTCAACCCCCTGGAAGTGCTGGCGTGGCCCGGCGTGCTGGTGGCCGATGCCGCCGATCCGCAGGCGCTGAACGCCGCCGCGCTGAAACTGTTCGAGCAGGCCCTGGGCGAGCTGAAGAACGGCCGCGCCCGCGAAGGCGCCGAGCTGGCCCGGCTGCTCAACGAGCGCCTGGACGGCATCCTGCAGGAGGTCGCCGCCCTGCGCGAGCTGGTGCCGGAGATGCTGGCCAACCAGCGCCAGAAGATCGAGACCCGCTTCGCCGAGATGCGCGCCGAGCTGGACCCCCAGCGCCTGGAGCAGGAACTGGTGCTGCTGGCGCAGAAGAGCGACGTGGCCGAGGAGCTGGACCGCCTGTCCACCCACGTCACCGAGGTGCGCCGCGTGCTCAAGGCTGGCGGCGCCGCCGGCCGCCGCCTGGACTTCCTCATGCAGGAACTCAATCGCGAGGCCAACACCCTGGGCTCCAAGGCCTTCGACCCGCGCAGCACCCAGGCCGCGGTCAACCTCAAGGTCCTGATCGAGCAGATGCGCGAACAGGTCCAGAACATCGAATAAGCCGCCAGGCCCGAGCCACAGGACAGACAGATGACCCTCGCCACCGGCACCCTCTACATCGTTTCCGCACCCTCCGGCGCCGGCAAGACCAGCCTGGTGAAGGCCCTGCTCGACAGCGACGCACGCATCCGCGTGTCCGTGTCGCACACCACCCGCGCCATGCGCCCCGGCGAGCAGGACGGGGTCAACTACCACTTCGTCGACCACGCCGGGTTCAGCGCGATGATCGAGCGCGGCGAGTTCCTCGAGCACGCCCAGGTGTTCGACAACTTCTACGGCACCTCCCAGGTCTGGGTCGAGCAGACCCTCGCCGCCGGTTCCGACCTGATCCTCGAGATCGACTGGCAGGGCGCCCAGCAGGTCCGCCGGCTGATGCCCGAGGCCAGGTCGATCTTCATCCTGCCGCCGACCCAGGAGGCGCTGCGCCATCGCCTGACCAACCGCGGTCAGGACAGCGCCGAGATCATCGAGCGGCGCATGCGCGACGCGGTCAGCGAGATGAGCCACTACGTCGAGTACGACTACCTGGTGATCAACGACGACTTCGCCCATGCCCTCGACGACCTGAAATCGATCTTCCGCGCCAACCAGCTGGACAGCGCGCAGCAGGCGAAACGCCACGCCGGCCTGCTCAGCGAGCTGCTGAGCTGACGGCCCCGGCCAGATATCGCGGAGCAACGGCGCACGCACGTCCCCGTCATCCCCGCGCAGGCGGGGCCCCCAAAAACATAGCGCCCATGGATTCCCGCCTGCGCGGGAATGACGGATGTTTCCTGATAGGAGGCCGTCACCCGATTGCCTGCGCCACCGAAAGGTCTTCCCTAATCGCTGGTGATTTTTTAGACTATTCAGTCCGCTCGCCCATCCGGGCCCAGCCTTATCTGCTATTTGCCACGAGGAACACCATGGCCCGCGTTACCGTTGAAGACTGCCTGGAGAACGTAGACAACCGCTTCGAGCTGGTCATGCTGGCCACCAAGCGTTCCCGCCAGCTGGCTACCGGCGGCAAGGAGCCGAAGGTCGCCTGGGAAAACGACAAGCCGACCGTGGTCGCCCTGCGTGAAATCGCCGCCGGCCTGGTGGACTCCGAATTCGTCGCCCAGGAAGACCTGGTCGAGGAAGAGCCGCTGTTCGCCGCTGCCTTCGAGGAAGAGGCCAACGAGCCTCTCTAAGCCAATGCCTGGTCGAAGTCTCGCGGCACCGGGTAAAGCGCCGACTCGGCAGGGGGTGATCCCTTGCCGAGCATAGACACCCTCGCCGACAGACTTTCGTCCTACCTGGCACCGGATCAGGTCAACCTGGTCCGCCGCGCCTACTTCTACGCCGAGCAGGCCCACGACGGCCAGCGCCGCCGCAGCGGCGAAGCCTACGTCACCCATCCGCTCGCCGTCGCCAGCATCCTCGCCGACATGCACATGGACCATCAGAGCCTGATGGCGGCCATGCTGCACGACGTGATCGAGGACACCGGCATCGCCAAGGAAGCCCTCACCGCGCAGTTCGGCGAGACCGTCTCGGAGCTGGTGGACGGGGTCAGCAAGCTGACCCAGATGGACTTCCAGTCCAAGGCCGAGGCCCAGGCCGAGAACTTCCAGAAGATGGCCATGGCCATGGCCCGCGACATCCGCGTGATCCTGGTCAAGCTGGCCGACCGCCTGCACAACATGCGCACCCTGGAAGTGCTGTCCGGCGAAAAGCGCCGGCGCATCGCCAAGGAAACCCTGGAAATCTACGCGCCCATCGCCAACCGGCTGGGCATGCACAACATGCGCGTGGAGTTCGAGGACCTCGGCTTCAAGGCCATGCACCCGATGCGCTCCGAGCGCATCCGCGCCGCGGTCCGGCGCGCCCGGGGCAACCGCAAGGAAATCGTCGCCAAGATCGAGGAATCGATCACCGCCTACCTGCAGCGCGAGGGCCTGCAGGGCGAGGTGATGGGGCGCGAGAAGCACCTCTACAGCATCTACCAGAAGATGCGCGGCAAGCGCCGGGCGTTCAACGAGATCATGGACGTCTACGCCTTCCGCATCATCGTCGACAAGGTCGACACCTGCTACCGCGCCCTCGGCGTGGTGCACAACTTGTATAAACCCTTGCCGGGCCGCTTCAAGGACTACATCGCGATTCCCAAGGCCAACGGCTACCAGTCGCTGCACACCACCCTGTTCGGCATGCACGGCGTACCCATCGAGATCCAGATCCGCACCCGCGAAATGGAAGAGATGGCCAACAACGGCATCGCCGCCCACTGGCTGTACAAGTCCGAAGGCGACGAGGTGCCGAAGGGCAACCACGCCCGCGCCCGCCAATGGGTCAAGGGCGTGCTGGAGATGCAGCAGCGCGCCGGCAACTCGCTGGAATTCATCGAGAGCGTGAAGATCGACCTGTTCCCGGACGAGGTCTACGTGTTCACGCCCAAGGGCCGCATCATGGAGCTGCCGAAAGGCTCCACCGCGGTCGACTTCGCCTACGCGGTGCACACCGACGTCGGCAACAGCTGCATCGCCTGCCGCATCAACCGCCGCCTGGCGCCGCTGTCCCAGGCCCTGGAGAGCGGCTCGACGGTGGAGATCGTCACCGCCCCCGGCGCGCGGCCGAATCCGGCCTGGCTCAACTTCGTGGTCACCGGCAAGGCGCGCACGCACATCCGTCACGCGCTCAAGCTGCAGCGCCGCTCGGAATCGATCAACCTCGGCGAACGCCTGCTCAACAAGACCCTCACCGGCTTCGACAGCCATCTGGAGAAGATCGCCCCGGAGCGCATCCAGGCGGTGCTGGCCGAGTATCGCCTGGAAGTGATCGAGGACCTGCTGGAAGACATCGGCCTGGGCAACCGCATGGCCTACGTGGTGGCGCGCCGCCTGCTGGCCGAGACCGGCGAGGCCGCGCCCAGCCCGGACGGCCCGCTGGCCATCCGCGGCACCGAGGGCCTGGTGCTCAGCTACGCCAAGTGCTGCACGCCGATCCCCGGCGACCCCATCGTCGGCCACCTGTCGGCCGGCAAAGGCATGGTGGTGCACCTGGACAGCTGCAAGAACATCGCCGACATCCGCCACAACCCGGAGAAGTGCATCCAGCTCAACTGGGCCAAGGACGTGGCCGGCGAGTTCAACGTCGAACTGCGCGTCGAACTGGAGCACCAGCGCGGCCTGATCGCCCTGCTCGCCAGCAGCGTCAACGCCGCCGACGGCAACATCGAGAAGATCGGCATGGACGAGCGCGACGGCCGCATCAGCGTGGTCCAGCTGGTCATCAGCGTGCATGACCGCGTGCACCTGGCCCGCGTCATCAAGAAGCTGCGCGCCCTCAAGGGCGTGATCCGCATCACCCGCATGCGCGCCTGAGGGCGCGCCGCCGCAGAACAACAAATCCCCGGAATCGGAGTTCCCATGAGCAAGACCGTCATCACCTCGCCCAACGCCCCCGCCGCCATCGGCACCTACTCCCAGGCGATCAAGGCCGGCAACACCGTCTACCTGTCCGGGCAGATCCCGCTGGACCCGAAGACCATGGAACTGGTGCAGGGCTTCGAGGAGCAGACCGTGCAGGTGTTCGAGAACCTCAAGGCGGTGATCGAGGCGGCCGGCGGCTCGTTCAAGGACGTGGTCAAGCTGAACATCTTCCTCACCGACCTGAGCCACTTCGCCAAGGTCAACGAAGTCATGGGCCGCTACTTCGAGCAGCCCTACCCGGCCCGCGCCGCCATCGGCGTGGCCGCCCTGCCGCGGGGCGCGCTGGTGGAAATGGACGGCGTGCTGGTCCTCGAGTAAGCCCATGCGCCATCCGCTCCTGATCGCCCTGGCCGCCGGCCTGCTGGCCGGCTGCGCCGGCCCCGGCAGCCCCGACGGCACCTGGATCAACCAGCCCATCATCGACGCCGCCCGCGAAGGCATCCCCCTGCACGAGGCGCTGCTGGCCCATGGCCCGGTCCTCGAGTGGCGGGTCGACAGCCAGCGCGGCCAGGCCGTGTTCAGCAACGGCTTCGAGACGCCCCAGGGCGACCTGGCGGCCACCGAGAACGGTCGCTGGCAGGTGAGCTACCGGGACGCCCACCAGGACGAGCTGGAAGTGCACGGCGACGAACTGGTCCAGCACGCCAACAACTACGGCCCGGAACAGCGCTTCGCCCGACCGGAGCGCGAGGCCGAGAGCGGCGCGCTCCTCGGCAGCAGCTTCGAGTGGGCGCTGTACGACGCCTACCTGGGCGGCGGCGAGTGGAAGATCCGCGAAGGCGTCGGCCGTGGCGGCCTGGTGCTGTTCCATCCGGACGGCCGCCTGGAGGGCCTGCCGGGCGCCGACCGCTACGCCCTGTGCCTGGCCGGCGACTGCGCCTCGATGACCGAGGGCGACAGCCTGTGGCTGCAGCTCGGCAACCAGGGCGCGTCCTGGCTGTTCGAGCGCGACGGCGACCGTTTGCGCATCCTCGAAGCGGTCAACCGGGCCGCGGCCGACGAGTTCCCCGACTACCGCCCCGGCCGCCAGGCCTGGCTGCTGGAACGCGACTGAGCCCGTCGTTCACGACCTCGCGAGCCCGGCCAGCAGCCACACCCCCAGCGCCGCCAGCAGGCCGCCGCACAGCCGGTCGAGCAGCGCCACCCGCCGTTGCAACCGGCCGCGCCAGCGCTGGTGGCCGAGCAGGCGCACCAGCGCCATGTCCCAGCCCAGCACCACCAGGGTCATCCAGGCCATGCTCGCGGCCAGCCCCCAGGCCGGCATGGCCGCCTCGCGCAGCACGCCGAACAGCCCGGCGTAGAAGATCGGCAGCTTGGGATTGAAGCTGCTGGCCAGCAGCCCTTCGACGAAGCCTCTGCGCCAGGAGCCGCGCGCCTCCGCCTCCAGGCAGTCCGGCAGGTCGAGGCGCCGGCGGGCCAGCAGCGCGCGGCCGCCGAGCCAGACGAAGTAGACCCCGCCGGCCCCTTGCAACAGGCGCCACCAGAGCCCGTCGACCGACGCCACCAGGCCCAGCAGTGCCAACACCATCGCCATGCTCAGCAGGTTGGCTGTGGCGATGCCTGCCGCGCAGCCATCCGCATGCCGGCGGCCGCGCACCAGCGCCGCGCGCAGCAGCAGGAAGAAGTCGGGGCCGGGCGACAGTAGCGCGGCGAAATGGGTACCAGCCACCAGCAGGAACAGGGCGAACACGATCACGGACCTCCTCGAAAACGGAGGGCCAGTGTCGATAGCGGCGGTGGACGCCGTCTTGGAAGAAACTCAGGTCGCGGCGGCGGTGCGGAAACGTCCCGGGCTGACCCCGGTGAAGCGCTTGAAGGTGCCGCTGAAGTGCGCCTGGTCGTAGAAACCCAGGGCCAGCGCCACGTCCAGCGGTGCCTGGCCATCCAGCAGCAGGCGCTTGGCCTCGCGCACCCGGCGCTGCAGTAAATAGGTGTGTGGCGGCACGCCGTAGGCGCGGCGGAAGGCCTCGATCAGGTGGCGCGGATGGCGCTGCACCAGGCCGGCGAGCTGTTCCAGGCTGACCGACTCGGCGTAGTGCGCCTCCAGGTACTCGCGCAGGCGCGCGGTCGTGCCGCCGTCGCGGGGTGCCGGGGCCGCCTCCGGCAGGCCGCCGTGGCGCACGAACACCCGCTCCAGCACCTCCAGCAGTTCCGCCTCCAGCACCAGCGCGTCGCCGCGCTCGAACTCCGCGGCCAGGCGGGCCAGGCCCGCCGCCACCTGGCCGTCGTCGGCCGGATTGAGCTCGCGGAAGCCGCCCGGCAGGCGCTTGCGTCCCAGCAGGGCCGGCAGGCGCGCTTCCTCGACGTAGAGCATGCGGTAGACCAGGCGCTCCGACTCGGCGTGGCCGGTGTGCGGCTCCTCCGGGTTCATCAGCGACAGGGTGCCGGCGGGCAGCGCGTGGCGGGCACCGCGGCAGAGGTAGCCGCCCACGCCCTGGAGGATCGCGCCGACGGCGAAGGCGTCGTGGCTGTGCCGGCCGAACTGCTGGCCGGAGAAGTCGGCGTGGAACAGCTCCACCCCGGGCAGCCAGGGCCGGGCCAGCAGGCGGTTGGCCTCCATCAGTCGCGACCTTCCAGCACCGCCGCGTAGCCCTCGCGGTAGCTGGAATACTGCGGCGCCCAGCCGAGCGCGCGGGCGCGGGCGTTGCTGCAGCGCTTGCTGCCGGCGCGGCGCACGCTCTGCTCCTCGGCCCAGTGCTCGACGCCCAGGCGCTCGCGCAGCCAGCCGACCACCTCATGCAGCGGCGCCGGCGCGTCGTCCACGCCCAGGTAGCAGTCGGCCAGCGGCCGGCCACCGGCGTCCGCCGCCAGCAGGAAGGCCAGCAGCCCGGCGGCGTCCTCGGCATGGATGCGGTTGGCGTACAGCGGAGGCTCGCTGGCCACCCGGTAACCCTGGCGCACCTGGCCGAGCAGCCATTCGCGGCCCGGGCCATAGATGCCGGTAAGGCGCACCAGGGTCGCCGGCAGACCGCTGTCCAGCGCCAGACGCTCGGCCTCGACCATTACCCGGCCGGAATAGCTTTCCGCCTCGGCGGGCGAATCCTCGTCGATCCACTCGCCCTGCTGCTGGGCATACACCCCGCTGCTGGAAACGAACAGCAAGCGCCGCGGCCGCTGGCCGCGCTCGGCCAACCAGCCCAGGACATGGCGCAGGCCGTCGACATAGGCGCTGCGGTAGCCCGCCTCGTCGTGGCGGGTGGCGGCGACGCAGTACACCAGATAGTCCGGCCCGGCGGCCGGCCAGGCCGGCGGACATTCGGCCCGTTCCAGGTCGGCGGCCACCGGCAGTACGCCGGCGGGCAGGGCTGCGACATCGCGCCGCAGGCCGTGGACGGTCCAGCCGAGGGCCAGCGCGCGACGCGCCAGACGGCTGCCGACATCGCCGCAACCGACGATCATCAGGCTCTTGGACATGGATAACACCTCGAAAACAGGAAACGGACCGGTCGGTCCGGGAAGGACGTCACGGACAACGGCTGTGCAGAAAGGTTACATCGTTACTTTCATAAACAAGAATTACTTGCAATAATGCTGGCCTTTTTTAGCGGGAGCCACCCGAAAGGGTCCCGCCCAGTGCACACCCCACTTAGGTCCGGCCAGCATGAATCGTAACGCTCTCCGCACACAATCCTCCCGTCTGCCTCTCGCGGCCCTGCTGTTCGGCCTGCTGCTGCCGCTCGGCGGCCATGCCGAAGAGGTCGCGCCCGCGGCGCCCGCCGCCGTCCAGGAGCAGCCGGCCGTAGCGACCGAGACCACCGCCGCTCCGATCGCCGGCGAGGCGATCCCCGCCGCGGCCCAGCCGTCCCAGGCCGAAGCACTGAAGGCCCGGCTGGCGGCACTGGGCGCCGAGGCCACCTCGGAGCAGATCGAAGCCACCAAGCAGGAGTTCCTGCAACAGAACGGCATCACCGGCCCCGAGGCCGAGCAGCTGCTGCTGGCCGTCGACGAGCCGGCCACCGGCAACGAACTGGTCGAAGGCGACAACGCCATCCTCCACGACCTGTCGCCGATGGGCATGTACAACAACGCCGACAAGGTGGTGAAGAGCGTGATGATCGGCCTGGTGCTGGCCTCCATCCTCACCTGGACCGTGTGGATCGCCAAGGGCCTGGAGCTGCTGATCGGCCGCCGCCGCCTGCAGCGTGAGCTGGGCGATCTGAAGGGCGCGCGCAGCCTGAACCAGGCCGCCGAGCAGGCCCACGCCAAGCACAGCTTCAGCGCCACCCTGATCGAGGATGCCCGCGAAGAGCTGCGCCTGTCGGCCGGCTGCCGCGAGAAGGAAGGCATCAAGGAGCGCGTCAGCTTCCGCCTGGAGCGCCTGGTCGCCGCCAGCGGCCGCAAGATGAGCCAGGGCACCGGCGTGCTCGCCACCATCGGTTCCACCGCCCCGTTCGTGGGTCTGTTCGGCACCGTGTGGGGCATCATGAACAGCTTCATCGGCATCGCCAAATCGCAGACCACCAACCTGGCGGTCGTGGCGCCCGGCATCGCCGAGGCCCTGCTGGCCACCGCCCTGGGCCTGGTCGCGGCGATCCCGGCCGTGATCATCTACAACGTCTTCGCCCGCTCCATCGCCAGCTACAAGGCCCAGGTCGCCGACGCCTCGGCCCAGGTGCTGCTGCTGGTCAGCCGCGACCTGGACCAGCCGGCCGGCGAGCGCGCCCAGGCTCCGATCGCCAAGGTGGGCTGATCCATGAGCCTGCATCTGCACGAGGGCGGTGACGACCTCCAGGAAAACCACGAGATCAACGTCACGCCGTTCATCGACGTGATGCTGGTGCTGCTGATCATCTTCATGGTGGCCGCCCCGCTGGCCACCGTGGATGTGAAGATCGACCTGCCGGCCTCCACCGCCAAGCCGGCGCCGCGTCCGGACAAGCCGATCTACCTGAGCATCAAGGAAGACAGCGCCCTGTTCCTCGACAACGAGCAGGTCGAGCCGGCCAAGCTCGGCGCCGCGCTGGACCAGCGCACCAGCGGCGACAAGGACAAGACCATCTTCGTCCGCGGCGACAAGGGCGTGCAGTACGAAGAGCTGATGCGCGTGATGGACAACCTGCGCGGTGCCGGCTACCTGAAGATCGGCCTGGTGGGCCTGGAAACGGTCGGAGCGCAATGAGCCAATCGCGACGCATACCGATCTGGGCCATCGCCCTGATGATCGCGGCCGGGCTGCACGTCGGCCTGTACCTGATCGCGCGGCTCAATCCCAAGGTCGAGCCGATGCAGGTGCCGCCGGCGGCGATGATGATCGAGCTGGAGCCGCTGGTGGCGCCGGTCGAGCCGCCTCCGCCGCCGCCGCAACCGGTGGTCGAGCCGGACGAGCCGGAACTGCCGAAGGTGGTGGAAGCGCCCAAGCCGAAGATCGCCATCGTCAAGCCGAAGCCGAAACCCAAGCCGAAGCCGCCACAGCCCAAGCCGCCGGAGCCTGAGATCAGGCCGCCGCAGGAAGAGGCCCCGGTGGTCGCCCGCGACGAGAAGGCCGCCGCGCCGCAGAAGGCCCCGGTCAGCGCGCCGACCCAGGCGCAGGTGAGCTGGCAGAGCACCCTGCTCGGCCACCTGGCGAAGTACAAGCGCTACCCGGAAGACGCCCGCCGCCGCGGCTTCGAAGGGGTCAACCGCCTGCGCTTCGTGCTCGACGCCAACGGCAAGGTGCTGTCCTACTCGCTGGTGGGCAAGTCCGGCAGCGCCTCGCTGGATCGCGCCACCCTGGAAATGATCCGCCGCGCCCAGCCGCTGCCGCCGCCCCCGGCGGACATGCTGCAGAACGGCCAGCTGGAGATCGTCGCGCCCTTCGTCTACTCGCTGGACAGGCGCTGACGGCAGCCGTAGCACGGATGAAAACACGCCGCGACTCCCTTACCGGAGCCGCGGCGTTTTTCCGTGTAGGGCGGGTGAAACCCGCGTGCCCATCCGCGGGTTTCACCCGCCCTACCGCGCCAGCAGAAGCTTCCCGCGCTTGGCCCGTTGCCAGCCTTGGTTCCATCGAATGCAGCCGCTATGCTTGGCCGCGTCTCAATGGAATTTACCTATGACCCTCACCGAACTGCGCTACATCGTCACCCTCGCCCAGGAGCAGCACTTCGGGCGTGCCGCCGAGCGTTGCCACGTCAGCCAGCCGACCCTGTCGGTCGGCGTGAAGAAGCTGGAGGACGAGCTGGGCGTGCTCATCTTCGAGCGCAGCAAGAGCGCGGTGCGCCTGACCCCGGTCGGCGAGGGCATCGTCACCCAGGCACAGAAGGTGCTGGAGCAGGCCCAGGGCATCCGCGAACTGGCCCAGGCCGGCAAGAACCAGCTGGCCGCGCCGCTGAAGATCGGCGCCATCTACACCGTCGGCCCGTACCTGTTCCCCCACCTGATCCCGCAGCTGCACCGGGTCGCCCCGCAGATGCCGCTGTACATCGAGGAAAACTTCACCCACGTGCTGCGCGACAAGCTGCGCACCGGCGAGCTGGACGCGATCATCATCGCCCTGCCGTTCCAGGAAGCCGACGTGCTGACCAAGCCGCTGTACGACGAGCCGTTCTACGCCCTGCTGCCGACCGGCCACCCCTGGGCCGAGCGCGAGACCATCGACAAGGAGCTGCTCAACGACAAGAGCCTGCTGCTGCTCGGCGAGGGCCACTGCTTCCGCGACCAGGTGCTGGAAGCCTGCCCGTCGCTGCGCAAGGGCGGCGACGACGCGGCCAAGCACACCACTGTGGAGTCCAGCTCGCTGGAGACCATCCGCCACATGGTCGCCTCCGGCCTGGGCATCTCGATCCTGCCGTTCTCGGCGGTGGACAGCCACCACTACGCGCCGGGGGTGATCGAAGTGCGCCCGCTCAGCGCGCCGGCGCCGTTCCGCACCGTCGCCATCGCCTGGCGCGCCAGCTTCCCGCGGCCGAAGGCCATCGAAGTGCTGGCCGACTCCGTGCGCCTGTGCTCGGTGGCCCGCCCGCAGGGTGAAGCCGTCCCCGCATGACCGAACTGGCGCAGGTCCCCGTCACCGCGCTCAAGGGCGTCGGTGACGCGCTGGCCGAGAAGCTGGGCAAGGTCGGCCTGGAAAACCTGCAGGACGTGCTGTTCCACCTGCCGCTGCGCTACCAGGACCGCACCCGCATCACCCCCATCGGCGCCCTGCGCCCGGGGCAGGACGCGGTGGTCGAGGGCGTGGTGGCCGGCGCCGACATCGTCATGGGCCGCCGGCGCAGCCTGCTGGTGCGCCTGCAGGACGGCAGCGGCACGCTCAGCCTGCGCTTCTTCCACTTCAGCCAGGCGCAGAAGGACGCGCTCAAGCGCGGCACCGCCCTGCGCTGCTACGGCGAAGTGCGCCCCGGCGCCACCGGCCTGGAGATCTACCACCCGGAATACCGCGCCCAGAGCGGCGACGAGCCGGCGCCGGTGGAGCAGACCCTGACCCCGATCTACCCCACCACCGAGGGCTTGACCCAGCAGCGCCTGCGCTCGCTGACCCAGCTCGCCCTGGCCCGCCTCGGCCCGCACAGCCTGCCGGACTGGCTGCCTGCCGAGCTGGCCCGTGACTACCGCCTCGGCCCGCTCGACGAGGCTATCCGCTACCTGCACCGCCCGCCGCCGGACGCCGACCTGGAAGAACTGGCCGAGGGCCGCCACTGGGCCCAGCACCGTCTGGCCTTCGAGGAACTGCTGACCCACCAGCTGTCGCTGCAGCGCCTGCGCGAGCAGGTGCGCGCCCAGCAGGCGCCGGCGCTGCCGGTGGCGCGCAAGCTGCCGCAGCGCTTCCTGCAGAACCTCGGCTTCGCCCCCACCGGCGCCCAGCAGCGGGTCGGTGCCGAGATCGCCTACGACCTGTCCCAGGCCGAGCCCATGCTGCGCCTGGTACAGGGCGACGTCGGCGCCGGCAAGACCGTGGTCGCCGCGCTGGCCGCCCTGCAGGCGCTGGAGGCCGGCTACCAGGTGGCGCTGATGGCGCCCACCGAGATTCTCGCCGAGCAGCACTTCCTCAACTTCGGCCGGTGGCTGGAGCCGCTCGGCATCGAGGTCGCCTGGCTGGCCGGCAAGCTCAAGGGCAAGGCCCGCGCCGCCGCGCTGGAGCGCATCGCCGGTGGCGCGCCGATGGTGGTGGGCACCCACGCCCTGTTCCAGGACGAGGTGCGCTTCCAGAAACTCGCGCTGGTGATCATCGACGAGCAGCACCGCTTCGGCGTGCAGCAGCGCCTGGCCCTGCGCCAGAAGGGCATCGACGGCCGCCTCTGCCCGCACCAGCTGATCATGACCGCCACGCCGATCCCGCGGACCCTGGCGATGAGCGCCTACGCCGACCTCGACACCTCAATCCTCGACGAGCTACCGCCCGGACGCACCCCGGTGAACACCCTGCTGGTGGCCGACAGCCGCCGCATCGAGGTGATCGAGCGGGTCCGCGCGGCCTGCCGCGAAGGCCGCCAGGCCTACTGGGTGTGCACCCTGATCGAGGAATCCGAGGAACTCACCTGCCAGGCCGCCGAAACCAGCTACGAAGAGCTGAGCGCGGCCCTCGGCGAGCTGCGCGTCGGCCTGATCCACGGTCGCATGAAGCCGGCGGAGAAGGCCGAGGTGATGGGCGCCTTCAAGCGCGGCGAACTGCAGCTGCTGGTCGCCACCACCGTCATCGAGGTCGGCGTCGACGTGCCCAACGCCAGCCTGATGATCATCGAGAACCCCGAGCGCCTGGGCCTGGCCCAGCTCCACCAGCTGCGCGGCCGGGTCGGCCGGGGCAGCGCCGCCAGCCACTGCGTGCTGCTCTACCACGCGCCGCTGTCCCAGCTCGGCCGCGAGCGCCTGGGCATCATGCGCGAGACCTGCGACGGCTTCGTCATCGCCGAGAAGGACCTGGAACTGCGCGGCCCCGGCGAGATGCTCGGCACCCGCCAGACCGGCCTGCTGCAGTTCAAGGTGGCCGACCTGATGCGCGACGCCGACCTGCTGCCGGCCGTGCGCGAGGCCGCGCAGGAGCTGCTGGCGCGCTGGCCGCAGCACGTCAGCCCGCTGCTCGAACGCTGGCTGCGCCACGGCCAGCAGTACGGCCAAGTGTGAGCCGGCGCACAGACTGCCCCGGTTCACCTGTCCGGCAACCGGGTGTATCCCGCGGGGCGCTGGTTATACTCCCCCTCAGTAGTTCTTCTTCCGGATGTCGCCCATGACCGAAGTCGCCCTCGCCCCCGATGCCTCTCCGCGCCCGCCGACGGTGATCCTGCAGCTCCTCGAGAAACTCGGCGTGCCCTGCCACATACGGCCGGACCACCAGGCCCTGCCGGCCGCGCGGCGGGTGCAGGCGGTCCTGCTGGAGGACGCGGTCGGCGCCCTGCTGGTGCTGTTCCCGCAGAACCAGCTGCTCGACCTCAACCGCCTGGCCGAGCTGACCGGCCGCAAGCTGGTGGCGGTCAAGCCGGAACGCATGGAGCGCATGCTGGGCAAGCACAGCCTCGACCTGCTGCCGGGCCTGCCGCCGCTGACCAGCTCGCCCTGCCTGTACGACGAGCGGCTGCTCGACGAATCCAATCTGCTGATCGAGTCGGGCCAGGCCGGCGTGCTGCTGGAGATCGACAGCGAGCACTACAAGGCCATCCTCCTGGCCAAGGCCAGCGCCGCCCGCTTCGGCCAGCCGCTGACCAGCATCCGGCCGAACCTGGACCGGCCGGACGACGACCGCGCCGAGATCACCCAGGCCGTGCAGGCGTTCACCGCCCGCCGCATCCAGCAGCGCCTCGAGGAAACCATCGAGATTCCGCCGCTGCCGGAAACCGCGCAGAAGATCATCAAGCTGCGCGTCGACCCGGACGCCACCGTGGACGACATCACCGGCGTGGTCGAGACCGACCCGGCGCTGGCCGCCCAGGTGGTCAGCTGGGCCGCCTCGCCCTACTACGCCGCGCCGGGCAAGATCCGCTCGGTGGAGGACGCCATCGTCCGCGTACTGGGCTTCGATCTGGTCATCAACCTGGCCCTCGGCCTGGCCCTGGGCAAGACCCTCAGCCTGCCCAAGGACCAGCCGCAGCAGGCCACACCCTACTGGCAGCAGGCGATCTACACCGCCGCCATCATCGAGGGCCTGACCCGCGCCATGCCCCGCGCCCAGCGCCCCGAGGCCGGCCTGACCTACCTCGCCGGGCTGCTGCACAACTTCGGCTACCTGGTGCTGGCCCACGTCTTCCCGCCGCACTTCTCGCTGATCTGCCGGCACCTGGAGGTCAACCCGCATCTCAGCCACGGCTACGTCGAGCAGCACCTGCTGGGCATCACCCGCGAGCAGATCGGCGCCTGGCTGATGCGTTTCTGGGACATGCCGGAGGAGCTGGCCACCGCGCTGCGCTTCCAACACGACCCGGACTACGACGGCGCCCACGCCGCCTACCCGAACCTGGTGTGCCTGGCGGTCAACCTGCTGCGCAGCCGCGGCATCGGCAACGGCCCGCAGCACGACCTGCCGGACGCCCTGTTCGAGCGTCTGGGCGTGAGCCGCGAGAAGGCCGACGAGGCCCTGAACCGGGTGCTGCAGGCGGAAGTGGCGCTGCGCGAACTGGCTTCGCAGTTCAACCATCACGCCCAGTAGTAGGTGCCTGTGGGGCCGCCGCGGCCCCGCGTGCTACTTCAGTTTCGCCCGGCGCGCGGCGAACACATCCGGCAGCGCCTTGACGCTGGCTTCGAGCACCGCACGCAGGGGCTCCTGCTCGTAGAGGGCGACGTATTCGCCGAGCTGGTCGCTGGGCGTCTGGCGGTAGGCGTAGAGCATGAACGCCTCGATCCCGCTGGTGCTGGAGGCGCGCAGCGGCGCCAGCTGCGCGGCGGTCTGCTCGGCCAGTTCCTGCTCCCCCAGGTCGCCGCCGCGGGCGCGCAGAGCCATCAGGGCCTGGGTCTTGCCCACCTCGTAGCGCAGCAGCGTGGCCAGTTCGGTGGTGTGCGCCGCCTTGTCCAGGCGCCGCACCAGCTCCACGCGCGGCCCCAGCGGCGGGCGCTCCTGCAGCTGCTGGCGGTAGGCGGCCAGGCCGCCATCCTCGCCCACCGCGCGCTCGGCGGCGGTGAAGTGGTGGGCCAGCGGGCTGTCGAGCAGCTTCAGTGCCGCCTCCAGCTGCTCCTGCTGGAGACCCGGCGCCATGCGCGCGGCCAGGTCGTCGCACAGCGGGCCGGCGGCGAAGGCCTCGCCCAGCGCCTTCTGCTGATCCTCGCTCATGCCGCGCTGCAGCAGCGGCGCGGCCTGCTCGCAGAGCAGCCTGACCCCGGCCAGGTCCAGCACGCGCGCCAGGGTGGCGTCGGTTTCGGCGCGGACCGGGAGTGCCAGCGACAGGAGCAGAGCGAGGAGAAACGACAGGCGCATCGGGGCGATATCCGTGAAAAGGCCCAGCCTAGCGCATGGGCCCGCGAGGGAAAGCGGCTCAGGCCGCTTTCTTGACCTCGTTCTTCTTTTTCTTCTTCGGCACCACATGCTTGAGCAGGCCCTGGAACCAGATCACCAGCGCCGGGTTGCCCTGGATCTGGATGTCCTTGTTCTGGATGCCCTGCATGAAGGCCAGCTGCTTGTTCTTGGCGTTCATGGTGGCGAAGCCGTAGGCGGCGTCCTTGAAGCCGATGGCGAAGGCGGGCTCGCTGGCCGCGCCGGCATGGCTGGTGACGCGCTTGTCCTTGATCCGGTAGTGGCGCGCCAGCTTGCCGTCGAGGGTGTGCAGCTGGAACACCAGGTCCTTGCCTTCCAGTTGCTTCTGGAACTCGGGGTTGGTACGGCTGGCCTTGGCCATCAGGCGGCCCAGCATCCAGAGGAGAAAGCGGAGTTTCATGGCGCGCGGCCTCGGTGGTGGAGAAATCGGCGGCGCATTGTAGCGACTTCCGCGGGACACTACATCCCGCGCCGGACCGCTCCGCGGACCGGTCGTCACGACGGCAAGGCCCCGCCTCGCGGGCGGGGCCATGCGCCTGGGATTCAGACCGGCACCGCTTCCGAGCGTTTCAGGCCGATCAGCTCCAGTTCGAGGAACAGCAGCACCAGCGCGGCCTGGCCGATGACGAACACCTGGCCGAGCAGGTTGGGCGACACCCAGCCGGAGAACAGCAGGGCCAGGCTGTCGATCGCCCACAGCGCGTTGATCGCGATCACGGCCCATACCAGCAGGCGGTTGATCCGCTCCTGGCACCCCAGCCAGGCGAGGAACAGGCCCAGCGGCAGCAGGGCCAGGCCGGCGCCGTACAGCAGGTCGGCGGGTAGCGCCAGCAGGTTGGCGTACCAGTCGGCGAGCAGTACCAGCAGGGAGCCGGTGGCCAGGCCGACCAGGCCATCGGCGAGCAGGGCGCGACGCAGCAGCGGGGAAGCGTTCAGGGTGTTCATGGCGAAATCTCCGGATGGCGACGCCGGATCGGCGCCTGGCCATAGGGTTCGTCCGGATCGCGTCCGGCGTCGATTACGTCCCAGGTAATGGTCGCGATGACGCCTCTGGGCTATCGTCGGCAACCATGAACACAGCCCATCACCCCGTCGGCGCCCTGTTGCGCCAGTGGCGCCAGCGCCGCCGCCTGAGCCAGCTCGACCTGGCCTGCGAGGCGGACATCTCCACCCGCCACCTGAGCTTCGTCGAGACCGGCCGCGCCCTGCCCAGCCGCGAGATGCTGCTGCACCTGGCCGAGCAGCTGGAGATTCCGCTGCGCGAGCGCAACCGCCTGCTCACCGCCGCCGGCTACGCGCCGCTGTACAGCCAGCACGGCCTGGACGACCCGGCGCTGGCCGCCGCCCGCACCGCCATCGAGCAGTTGCTCAAGGCCCACGAGCCCTACCCGGCGCTCACCATCGACCGCCAGTGGAACCTGCTGGCCGCCAACGACGCGGTGGCGCCGTTCCTCGCCGGCATCCCGGCCGAGCTGCTCGGCCCGCCACTCAACGTGCTGCGCATATCGCTGCACCCGGACGGGCTGGCGCCACGCATCGTCAACCTGGCCCAGTGGCGTGCCTACCTGCTGATGCGCCTGCAGCACGACATCGACATCAGCGGCGACCCGCAGCTGATGGCGCTGCAGGAAGAACTGCTGGGCTACCCGGCCCCCGAGGAAGCCCCCGCCCCGCAGCCGGACAGCGTGCTGATGGCGCTGCAGTTCCGCACGGAACAGGGCGTGCTCAGCCTGATCAGCACCACTACCGTGTTCGGCACCCCCAACGACGTGACCCTGGCCGAGCTGGCCCTGGAGACCTTCTTCCCCGCCGACGCCGAAAGCGCGGCGCTGCTGCGCGCCATTGTCCAACCGTAGGGCGGGTGAAACCCGCGCCCCCCTGAACACCACACAACAAGGACGTTGTGATGCCCTACTACAGACGCGCCGCCGTCCCCGGCGGAACCTATTTCTTCACGGTCGTCACCCAAGGCCGACAGGCCATCCTGACCCACGACGATGTGCGCACCGCCCTGCGCGAAGCCATCGACCGGGTGCGGGCTCGGTTGCCATTCCGCATCGACGGCTGGGTACTGCTGCCGGACCATATGCACGCCATCTGGACCCTGCCGCACGGCGATGCGGACTTTTCCAAGCGCTGGCGACTGATCAAGCGCCATGTCGCCGTAGCCTGCTCGGCCTACCATCGCCCCGAGCTGCTGAGCGAACGGCGGATGGACAAAGGCCAGGGCAGCCTCTGGCAGAACCGGTTCTGGGAGCATCTGATCCGCGACGAGGCCGATCTGCGCAGCCACCTCGATTACCTGCACGGCAATCCGCTCAGGCATGGCCTGGTGGAACGGGTCGTCGACTGGCCCTGGTCGTCCTTCCATCGCTACGTGCGCGAGGGTATCTATCCGGCGGATTGGGGTGGTTCGGCGGATATGGACATGCCGGTAGGCGAGTAGGCGCACGCGGGTTTCACCCGCCCTACTCGGTGTAGGGCGGGTGAAACCCGCGCTTGCAGGAAACGTGGGCCGCCCTCATCTTGACCAACCCACCAGGAAAACGGACTGCGCCATGCTCGAACTCGTCTCGGTCGTCACCATCACCCTGCTCGCAGTGATCAGCCCCGGCGCCGATTTCGCCATGGTCAGCCGCAACAGCATGTTCCTGTCGCGCCGCGCCGGCCTGCTCACGGCGCTGGGCATCAGCCTCGGCGTGCTGGTGCACGTGACCTACTCGATGCTCGGCATCGGCCTGCTGATCTCCCAGTCCATCGTGCTGTTCAACCTGGTCAAGTTCGCCGGCGCCGCCTACCTGATCTGGCTGGGCATCGGCATGCTGCGCAGCCGCAAGGCGGACCCGCAGCAGGTGCTGGACGCGCCCCGCCTGTCCGACTGGCAGGCGCTGCGGGTGGGCTTCCTGACCAATGCGCTGAATCCCAAGACCACGCTGTTCGTGGTCGCCCTGTTCACCCAGGTGATCAGCCCGGACACCGCCACCCTCACCCAGCTCGGCTACGGGCTGTTCATGGCCGTCGCCCACCTGTTCTGGTTCGCCCTGGTGGCCTATGGATTGTCCTCGGATGCGGCGCGCGCCTTCGTCGCCCGCAGCCGGCACCTGATCGAGCGGGCCATCGGCGGCGTGCTGGTGGCCCTGGGGCTGGGCCTGGCGGCGTCTTCGCTGCAGCGCAGCTAGACGCAGCGCCATCGCGCTTGCGTAGGGTGCGCCGTGCGCACCAGCAATCCTGTCCGGTGCGCACGGCGCACCCTACAAGAGCCCGCCACACTTCCCGCAGATAAAAAAACCGGGCCATGCGGCCCGGAAACAGCTTCCACCTTGAGGTTCGTTTACAGCGTCAGTTCGGTCAGTGCCTCGCCGCGCAGGTAGGCCAGTTCCACGGCGCGGCGGTCGCGCGGGTGCGGCAGGGGCACCGCCAGTTCGCGCTGGATGCGGCTCGGCGTGCCGCCCAGGATCAGTACGCGGTCGCTCAAGTAGAACGCCTCGTCGAGATCATGGGTGACCAGCAGCAGGGCGATGCCGTAGGTGTCGGCCAGGCGCACCACCAGGTCCTGCAGCTTCATCCGGGTGAAGGCGTCCACCGCGCTGAAGGGTTCGTCGAGCAGCAGCACCTGGGGCCGCTGGTACAGGCCGCGGGCGATGGCCACGCGCTGGGCCATGCCGCCGGAGAGCTGCTTGGGCAGCTTGTCGCCCTGGCCGGCCAGGCCGACATCGTCGAGCAACTGCCCGATCCAGGCGCCGTCGGCCTTGCGCCCATCGGCGAAACCGATGTTCTGCGCCACGTTCAGCCAGGGCAGCAAGCGCGGCTCCTGGAACACCACGCCGATGCCGGTGCCACCGCCGAAATCGAGCAGCGGGTTGTGCGCCAGGCCGCCGCTGAAGTCCTCGTCGAGGCCGGCGGCGATGCGCAGCAGGGTGCTCTTGCCGCAGCCGCTGGGGCCGAGCAGGCTGACGATCTCGCCCGGCGCCAGGCTGAGGTCGATGTCGTCGAGCACCCGCTGGCCGGCGAAGGCCTTGCGGATGCCGCGCAGTTCCAGCAACGCGCCCATCTCAACCCTCCCCGCCGACGAAGCTGTCGCGCCAGTGCAGGGCACGCGCCTCGAAGGCCTTGAGCAGGCCATCGCTGAGCTTGCCGAGCACGGCCAGCAGCAGGATGGCGGCGATCACCATGTCCGGCCGCGAGGTCTCGCGGCCGTCGCTGAGCAGGTAGCCGAGGCCGCGGGTGGCGGCGATCAGCTCGGCGGCGACGAGGAACATCCAGCTCAGGCTGAGCGCCCCGCGCAGGCCGGTGAACAGGTTGGGCAGCGCCGCCGGCAGGAGGATGCGCCGAGTCAGCTCGACGCCGGACAGGCGATGCAGGCGGCCGACCTCGACCAGCTTGCGATCGACGTTGCGGATGCCGGCGAGCAGCGCCAGGTAGACCGGGAAGAAGGCGCCGAGGGCGATCAGCACCACCTTGGGTGTCTCGTCGATGCCCAGCCAGAGCAGCAGCAGCGGCACCCAGGCCAGGCTGGGGATCGCCCGCAGGGCCTGGAAGGTCGGCTCGAGGTAGCTCTCGGCGCGACGGCTGAGGCCGACCCAGGCGCCGATCAGCACGGCCAGCGCGGTGCCGATGGCGAAGCCGGCCGCGACCCGCGCCAGGCTCACGCCGATGTGCCCCCACAGTTCGCCGCCGGCGGCCAGCCACCACAGGGTCTGGCCGATCTGGCTGGGCGCCGGCAGCTGGTGCGCGGGAATCCAGCCGGAGCGCACCAGCGCCTCCAGCAGCACCAGCATGGCCAGCGGCAGCACCAGCCCGCGCCAGTTGCCGGCCCACGGACGGCGCGCGGCCGTGGGCAAATGCTCGCCGCGGATGGCCGCGCGGGCGGCCAGGAAGGTGGCGAGCAGGCTGCTACCGGTCATGGCTCACGGCTCCGCCCTGGCCACCGGCTGGCCGATCACGCCGGCCGCCAGTTGCGGGCTGATCAGCTGGTCGACCACGGCGGCCACGTCGGTGCCCGGACGCACCAGTTGCTCGTCGAGCAGGATGGGCGCGGCGGCCTTCAGCGCGGCGATGTGCTCGGCGCTCGGCTGCGGGTTGCCGAAGTCGGTGCGCGACAGTTGCAGCCTGGCCACGTCCAGCGGCAGCTTGGCTTCGCGGGCCAGCAGCTCGGCGGTCTCCTGCGGGTGGGCGATGGTCCACTGGCGCGCCTCCTCGTAGGCGGCGATGACCTTGCCGATCAGCTGCGGCTGTTCCTCGAGGAAGCGGTCGCTGACGTTGAGCACGCCGTAGCTGTTGAAGTCGAGGTTGCGGTAGAGCAGGCGCGAGCCGGCCTGCAGCTGGCTGGCGGCCAGGTGCGGGTCGAGCCCGGACCAGGCATCCACGTCGCCGCGCTCCAGGGCCACGCGGCCGTCCGGGTGCTGCAGGTGGACGATCTCCACGTCGCCCTTGCCCAGGCCGGCGCTCTGCAGGCTGCGCAGCAGGAACAGGTAGGGATCGGTGCCTTTGGTGGCGGCGACCTTCTTGCCCTTGAGGTCGGCCAGGGTCTGGATCGGCGAGTCCTTGGGCACGGCCAGGGCGGTCCACTCCGGACGGCTGGCGATGTACACGGTCTTCACCGGGCTGCCGTTGGCGCGGCTGAGCACGGCGGCGAGGCCGGCGGTGGAAGCGAAGTCGACGCTGCCGCCGTTGAGGTATTCGAGGGAACGGTTGCTGCCCTGGCTGAACACCCACTTCACTGAGATGCCGTCGGCGGCCAGGCGTTTCTCGAGAATGCCCTGGTCCTTCAGCACCAGGCTGGTGGGGGCGTAGTAGGCGTAGTCCAGGCGGACTTCGCGGGGCTCGGCGGCGTGCGCGGCGACCGGCAGAGCGGCGGCCAGCAGGGCGGCGAGCAAATGGCGGGGCTTGAAGCTCATGGAATTCTCCTTGGCGCTGGATTGGCCTTCCTGTCCGATGGCGGACGGGTCAGGAGAAGGCGGGGCACGAGGCCCCGCCGTTGCCGGTC
>NZ_JAOCCV010000028.1:0-67925 GCF_029840585.1 Pseudomonas sp. GD03875
GCAGGTGCTGCTCCAGGCGCGGCACCTTGTCGGCCATGCGCTTGAGGGTAGGCGCCTCGAAACGGCCGACCGGGTCGCGCTCGCCGAGCAGGAACAGGGTCGGCTGTTCCACCCGCAGCCCGGCCAGGGGCTCGGTGCGCTGCCAGTTGCGCTCGAAGTTGCGGTACCAGTTCAGCGTGCCGTGGAAACCGCGGCCGGCGAAGGTGCGTTCGTACACCGCGAACAGCTCGGGCGGGCACCAGGCCGGCAGCGGCAGGTCGCCCATGCCGTCGAACAGCCGGGCGTCGGCCGGCTTGTCCTGCAACAGCGCGCCTTCCAGGCCGCCGAGCAGCAGGCGCAGGCTGCGGCCGATGTCGGCGTCCAGCTCGGCCTCGGCCAGCCCCGGCTGCTGGAAGTAGAGGATGTAGTGGAAGCGCCCGGCGTAGGCCTCGCGCATCATCTCGATGGCCGGCCGCCTGGGCCGGCCGCCGAAGGGCACGGACAGCGCGCCCAGCGCCTGCACCCGCTCGGGCTCCAGCAGCGCCAGGTGCCAGGCCACCGGCGCGCCCCAGTCGTGGCCGATCACGGCGACGCGATCCTGGCCGAGGGCGTCCATGGCGCCCTGGATGTCGCCGCACAGGGTGATCAGGTCGTAGGCCGCGGGATCGCTCGGCGCGCTGCTCTGCCCGTAGCCGCGCATCTCCGGGGCCAGCACCCGGTAACCGGCGGCGGCCAGCGCCTCGATCTGCGGGTGCCAGGCGTACCAGCACTCGGGGAAGCCGTGCAGCAGCCACACCGGGCGGCCGTTCTCGGGACCTGCGCTGTAGAGGCTGAGGTCGATGCCGTTGACCGCCAGCAGCCGATGTTCGATCTGCATGAAATGCTCTCCTTACCAGGTGTCGACGAAGGGCCGCTTCTTGCCCTCGCGGGCAGGCGGTCTGGGTGC
Source organism: Pseudomonas sp. GD03875 (assembly GCF_029840585.1). NCBI lineage: Bacteria > Pseudomonadati > Pseudomonadota > Gammaproteobacteria > Pseudomonadales > Pseudomonadaceae > Pseudomonas > Pseudomonas sp. GD03875. The sequence continues at coordinate 926 of NZ_JAOCCV010000028.1, forward strand.
GGCGTTGAGCCCGCGCAGCAGCCAGGCGCGGCTCTCGGCCGGGTCGATCACGGCGTCGATCTCCAGGTAGCTGGCCATGTTCAGCGCCTTGCCCTGTTCGTAGGCCTTGCCGACCAGTTTGTCGAACAGCGCCTGGCGCGCGGTGTCGTCCGGCTGGGCCGCCAGCTCCTTGGCGAAGCCCAGGCGCACCGCGCCCTCCAGGCCCATGGCGCCGAACTCGCCGCTGGGCCAGGCGGCGGTGAACAACGGCGAGTGGAAGCTGCCGGCGGCCATCGCCTGGGCGCCCAGGCCGTAGCCCTTGCGCAGCACCAGGGTGAAGAATGGCACGTTGAGGCTGGCGGCGGTGACGAACATGCGCGACACGTGGCGCACCGTGCCCTGCTTCTCTGCCTCCGGGCCGACCATGAAACCGGGCGTGTCGCACAGCGAGACGATGGGCAGGTCATGGGCCTCGCACAGCTGCATGAAGCGCGCGGCCTTGTCGCCCGCCACCGCGTCTATGGCGCCGCCCAGGTGCGCTGGGTTGTTGGCGATCAGGCCGAACGGCTGGCCCTCGATGCGGATCAGCGCGGTGACCAGGCCGGGGGCGAACTGGCGACGCAGCTCCAGCACGCTGCCTTCGTCGGCCAGGGTGGCGATCACCTGGCGGATGTCGTAGACGCGCAGGCGGTTCTCCGGGATCAGGTGGCGCAGCTCGCGCTGGTCGGCGCAGCGCCAGTCCGCCAGCCAGCCCTGGAAGTAGGACAGGTACTGTTTCGCCACCCGCACCGCCTCGTCCTCGTCCTCCACCAGCACGTCGATCACCCCGTTGGGGCCTTGTACGGCGGTGGGGCCGACTTCCTCGGGCTTGTAGCTGCCCAGGCCGCCGCCCTCGATCATCGCCGGGCCGGCCATGCCGATGCTGGCGTTGCGGGTGGCGATGATCACGTCGCAGCAGCCGAGCAGGGCGGCGTTGCCGGCGAAGCAGCGGCCGGAGACTACGCCGACCAGCGGCACCAGGCCGGACAACCGGGCCAGGCCGACGAAGGTGTGGCAGTCCAGCCCGGCCACGCCGACGAAGTCGGTGTCGCCCGGCCGGCCGCCGCCGCCTTCGGCGAACAGCACCAGCGGCAGGCGCCACTGCTCGGCCAGGCCGAGCATGCGGTCGGTCTTCTTGTGGTTCATCACGCCCTGGGTGCCGGCGAACACCGTGTAGTCGTAGGCGATGGCCATGCAGCGCGCGGCCTGCTCGCCGAACTGTGCGGCGCCGACCGTGCCGATGCCGGCCACCAGGCCGTCGGCCGGGCTCAGCTCCAGCAGTTCCTCGGCGCTGCGCCGGCGGCGCTGGGCGGCCAGGGCCATGGCGCCGTATTCGATGAAGCTGCCCTCGTCGAGCAGGTCGGCGAGGTTCTCGCGGGTGGTGCGCTGGCCGGTCCTGCGCCGCTTGGCCACTGCCTCGGGGCGGCGCGCGTCGGTCAGGCGTTCATGGCGCTCCAGCACCTCGGCCAGGTCGGCGCGGATGTGTTCGAGGTCGACCGCCTGCTCGTTCTGCGCTGCGCCGCCGTCCACCTCGGCCGGTTCGAGGAACAGCAGGGCCTGGCCCTCGGCCAGGGCGTCGCCGGGGGCCGCGGCCAGGGCGCGGACGATGCCGCCGCGCTCGGCGCGCACCTCGAACTCCATCTTCATCGCTTCGAGCACGGCCAGGGTCTGGCCGGCGGCCACGGCGTCGCCCTCGGCGACCTCCAGGCAGACCAGCACGCCGGTGCTCGGCGTGTTCAGGGCGACGGTGCCGGGCGGGGCGTCGACGCTCTCGCGGCGGGCGTCCGCCGCCGCGCCGCCGCCGCTGAAGTAGCGGTGCGGGTGGGCCTCGCCACGGGCGGCCAGCAGCTCGGCCAGGTGGCGCTCGACGAAGCGGGTGTCGACCCGGTTGGTGGCGACTTCCTCGCGCTGCAGCAGGTTCTGCAGCAGGTGCAGGTTGCTCGCCACGCCTTCCAGGCGGAATTCGCACAGGGCGCGGTAGGCGCGGCGCAGGGCGCTCGGGTAGTCCGGCGCGGTGGCGATCAGCTTGGCCAGCAGCGAGTCGTAGGCCGGGCTGACCGGGTAGCCGGCGTAGCCGTAGCCGTCCACGCGCAGGCCGGGGCCGGAGGGCGGCTGGTAGGCGCTCAGCACCCCGGCGGCGGGGCGGGTGCTGCCGTCGGCCTGCAGGGTCTCCAGGTTCAGGCGCAGTTGCACGGCGCAGCCCTGCGGCGGCGGTGGGCTGTCCAGGCCGAGGTCGGCCAGGCGGCTGCCGGCGGCCAGGCGCAGCTGGGTGTGCAGCAGGTCGACGCCGGTGACCTGCTCGGTGACGGTGTGCTCCACCTGCACCCGCGGGTTGGCCTCCATGAAGTAGAAGCGTCCCGGGCGGTCCAGATCGAGGAGGAATTCGAAGGTGCCGATGCCGCGATAGCCCACCTCGCCGGCCAGGCGCAGGGCACAGGCGATGATCGCCTCGCGGGTGGCGCCGTCCAGGTCCGGGCTGGGGGCGATCTCCACCAGTTTCTGGTTGCGCCGCTGCAGGCTGCAGTCGCGCTCCCACAGGTGGCTGACGGCGCTGCCGTCGCCGAGCACCTGCACCTCGATGTGGCGCGCGTTCTGCACCAGTTGCTCGACATACAGCTCGCCGTTACCGAAGGCGGTCTGCGCTTCGGACTGGCAGCGCGCGTAGGCCTCGACCAGCTCGTCGGCGCTGGCGACCGCGCGCATGCCGCGCCCGCCACCGCCGGCCAGGGCCTTGAGCATCACCGCGCCGTGCTCGGCCTGGAAGGCCAGGGCCTGGTCGAGGTCGACGGCGCGGTTGAGGCCCGGCACCAGCGGCACCGCGCAGCGCTCGGCCAGCGCGCGGGCGGCCGCCTTGTCACCGAACAGCTCCAGCACTTCGGGCGACGGGCCGACGAAGACCAGGCCGGCGGCCTGGCAGCGACGGGCGAACCCGGCGTTCTCGGCGAGGAAGCCGTAGCCCGGGTGCACGGCATCGCAGCCGTGCTCGCCGGCCAGGGCGATCAGCTGGTCCATGTCCAGGTAGGCGGGCACGCCGCGCCCCTTGAGCGGCACGGCGAGGTCGGCCTTGCGCGTGTGCAGGCTGGCGCCGTCGTCCTCGGCGTACACGGCGACAGCGCGGATGCCGAGGTCCGCGCAGGCCTGGGCGATGCGGATGGCGATCTCGCCGCGGTTGGCGATCAGCAGGCTGGCAAAGGGCGGTTTCACAGCAGGTTCTCCAGTTCGTTCTTCTTCACCTTGCCGGTGGCGGTCATCGGCAGGGATTCGGCCAGGCGGATCTCCGGCACCTTGTAGACGGCCATGGCGTCCGCGCACCAGGCGCGCAGGCTGTCGGCGCTTTCCGCGCTGCCCGGCTTGAGCACGACGAAGGCCACCGGCTGCTGGCCGCGCCTGTCGTCGGCGCGGCCGATCACCGCGCTGGCGAGGATGGCCGGGTGCTGGCCGAGCAGCGCCTCGATCTCGCTGGGGAATACGCTCATGCCGTTGACCTTGAGCATTTCCTTGCGTCGCCCGAGGTAGCGGATGAAGCCCTGCTCGGTGATCTGGCCGAGGTCGCCGGTGTGCAGCCAGCCGCCCTGCAGGGTGGTGGCGCTTTCCTCCGGGCGCTGCCAGTAGCCGTGCATCAGTGACGGGCTGCGCACGCACAATTCGCCCTCGGCGCCCAGCGGCAGCAGCTCGCCGCTGGTGAAGTCGCAGACCTTGAAGCGGGTGCCGGGCACCGGCAGGCCGACGAAGGTCGGCGCGCTGTTGAGGTCGAAGTCGTCGCCCTGCAGGCCGAAGGTGAAGGTGTCGCTGGTGTGGGTCTCGGTCATGCCGAAGCTGAATTCGAACAGGGTGGTGCCGGTCGTCTCGCGCCAGCGGCGGCGGTAGTCGACGGTGAGCTTCTTGATGAAGGAGATTGCGCCGGTGCGCTCCAGCGAGCGCAGGTCATAGTCGGCCAGGCGCGGGTGGTCGAGCACTTCGGCGGCGCTGTCGACCAGCAGGCCGCAGTGGCTGACACGGTAGTGCTGCACGGCGGCCATGAAGGCCTCGGCGTCCCAGCGCGCCAGCAGCACCAGGCGGCAGCCCGCGTACACGGGGGCGAGCAGCCCGGCGTTCTCGCCGGCGATCCAGAACTCGGGCAGGAAGTTGAGCACGGTGTGCTCGGGCGTCAGGCCGAGCGCGGTCGGCACGAAGCTGGCGCAGGTGTAGAGCATGTTGCCGTGGGTATGCACGCAGCCCTTGGGCAGGCCGGTGGTGCCGCCGGTGTAGTTGAGCGCGGCGATGTCGTCGAGCCGGGGGCGATGTGCGGGCGCGGCCGCCTGGCAGGCATCCAGCGCCGGCAGGAAGTCGATGAAGTCGTCGCCCGCCAGCTTCGGCGCCAGCAGCAGGTCGGGCAGCGGCAGGCTCGGCACGCTGGGGCGCAGTTCGCTGAGGCTGGTGGCCAGTACGCGGCGCAGCGGGGTTTCGACGCGCACCTGGCGCACGATCGGCAGCAGCTGGTCGAAGCAGATCAGGGTCTCGGCGCCGCTGTCGCCCAGCTGGTAGCTCAGCTCCAGGCCCTTCGACAGCGGGCTGACCGGCACGTAGACCGCGCCGGCGCGGAGGATGCCGTAGAAGGCGACATGCAGCTGCGGGCAGTTGGGCATGAACACCGCCACGCGCTCGCCGGGTCGCACGCCGAGTTCGGCCAGCAGGGCGGCGCAGCGGTCGGCCAGGCGGTCCAGCTCGGCCCAGCTCAGCGCGTGGCCGTAGAAGTCCAGGGCGACCGCATCGGGCTTGCTCCCGGCCCAGGCGCGCAGGTATTCGGTCAGCGGCTGGCGGCCGTGGGGGTATTGCGGCTCGCGCGCCGCGCCGGCGGGCCAGGCGGCGGCGTGCAGGCCGTCGAGGTGTTCGAGGTAGACGTCGAGGGACATGCTGGCGCTCCCGTTGTTGTTCTTGTGCAGCGGGCATCTTAGGCGGGCGGCGGAGGCACCAGAACTGACGCTTATTCATCCGCATACATGAATGTCATGCATGATTGCTCCGAAGGCCCTGCCTGCTAGAGTGCGGGGTGTTCGCCCGGTATCCCCGAAGAATCATGAATCAACCACATGAATGGCCGGAGCTAAGCCGGCTCGATCTGAACCTGCTGCGCGTCTTCGAGGTGATCTACCGCGAGCGTAACCTGACCCGCGCGGCGGCCCGGTTGCACCTGAGCCAGTCGGCGGTCAGCCATGCCCTGGCGCGGCTGCGCGAGCAGATCGGCGATCCCCTGTTCGTGCGCGACGGCCGCGGTGTGGTGCCGAGCGCCCTGGCGGAGCGGCTGGCGCCGGGCATCCAGGATGCGCTGGACGGCCTGCGCCGCAGCCTGGGCGCGGGACGCGCCTTCGACCCCGGGCGCGACCGGCGCAGCTTCTGCCTGAACATGCCGGAGCAGATGGAGCCGCTGCTGCTGCCCCGGGTGCTGGCCCACCTGGCGTCGGTGGCGCCCGGGGTGGAGGTGCGCAGCAGCGGCCTGCACTGGGCCGAGCTGCAGCGTGACATGGCCGTGGGCAGGGTCGACCTGGCGATCGAGATCACCCGTTCGACCGACGCCGAGCTGCGCCAGAGCCCGTTGTTCAGCGATGCGTTCTGCGTGCTGGCCGGGCCGCGCTTCGAGGGCGAGCTGAGTGCCGAGCGCTACCTAGCCGCCGGGCACGTGGCGGTCAGTTCGCTGCGCCGTGGGCTGTGCGCCGAGGACCTCGCACTGGGCCAGCTCGGCCTCTCCCGCGAGGTGCGCCAGCACTGCCGCAACTACCTGACGGCGGCGCTGCTGGTGGCCCAGGGCGACTGGCTGCTGACCCTGCCGCGCGGCTACGCCGAGCTGCTCGACCTGGGCCTGGGCATCCGTCGGCTGGCGATGCCCCTGGCGTTGCCGCCGGTGAGCCTGAGCCTGTACTGGTCGCGCCAGGCCGAGAACGACGCGGCCCACCGCTGGCTGCGCGACGAGCTGCTGACGCTGGCGCGCACCTTTCTTCCTGGCGCTGTGTAGATCGGTGTAGGGCGGGTGAAACCCGCGGCTTGGCTTGCATCGCGCGGGTTGCACCCGCCCTACAGGCCAGTGTGTGGTATCGGGGGCGGGTCAGCTGCGGCGCGCGACGATGTAGCGGGCCAGCTCGCGCAGCGGTTCGGCGCTGTCGCCGAAGGGGCGCAGGGCGTGCAGGGCCTGGTCGCGCAGTTCCAGCGCGTAGGCCTTGGCCTGTTCCAGGCCGAGCAGGGCGGGGTAGGTGGGCTTGTGGTTGGCTTCGTCCTTGCCCTGGGTCTTGCCCAGGGTGGCTGTGTCGCTCTCCACGTCGAGGATGTCGTCCTGCACCTGGAACGCCAGGCCGACGGCTCGCGCATACTGCTGCAGCGCGCGCAGGCCGGCGGTGTCGGCCTTGCCGCTGGCCAGGGCGCCGAGCTGCACGCTGGCCTCGATCAGCGCGCCGGTCTTGTGCCGGTGCATGGTTTCCAGCGCCTGCTGGTCGAGTCGCTGGCCCACCGACTCCAGGTCGATGGCCTGGCCGCCGACCATGCCGGCCGGGCCGGCGGCGCGGGCCAGGCCCATGACCATGGACAGGCGCAGGTCCGGGTCCCGGGGGTTGCGGCGGGCGTCGGCCAGGGCCTCGAAGGCCAGGCTCTGCAGGCCGTCGCCGGCGAGGATCGCGCAGGCCTCGTCGAACGCCTTGTGGGTGGTCGGCTGGCCGCGACGCAGGTCGTCGTCGTCCATCGCAGGCAGGTCGTCGTGGACCAGCGAGTAGGCGTGGATCAGCTCCACCGCGCAGGCGGCGCCGTCGGCCCGGTCGAGGTCGCCTTCCAGCGCCTCGCAGGCGGCGTAGACCAGCAGCGGGCGCACGCGCTTACCGCCGTTGACCACGCTGTAGCGCATCGCCTGGTAGAGCCGGGCCAGCTCGGCGCTCGGGGCGTCGAAGAGCTGCTCCAGGGCGGCGTCGACCCGCGCCTGGCAGCGCTGCTGGTAGGCGCCGATCATGCCTGTTGGTCCGGGTCGAAGGGCGCCTCGTCCAGTTCGCCGTCGCGTTCGAGGAGGATCTGCACCTTCTGCTCGGCCTGGCTGAGGGAGGCCTGGCAGTCGCGGGTCAGGCGGATGCCCTGCTCGAAGGCGGTCAGCGAATCTTCCAGCGACAGCTCGCCGCTCTCCAGGCGCTCGACCAGGGTCTGCAGGTCGGCGAGGGACTTCTCGAAATCGACGGCGGCTTTCTTGCGGGCCATGGGCGGACTCTCGACGGATACGGGGTTCAGAAGCGCAGCACTTCGCCGCTGCTGCGGGTCGGCGCCACCAGCGGAATCTGCGGCTGCTGCTCGGCCTTGGGCTTGGCCGGTTTCGGCGTGGCCTGGGCCGGCTTGGGCGCCTCGGCGACCGGCTGCTGGTTGCGCAGCGGCTCGATGGCCTCGGCCAGGCGGGTCGCCAGTTGCTGCAGCAGGCGGCTCTGCGCCTGCACCTGGTCGGCGGTGGTGCCGCTGTGGGCCTCTTCCAGGCGCAGCAGCTGGCTGTCGCGCAGCTGGCCGCTCCTGTCCAGCAGGCGCCACTGGGCTTCCAGCACGGCCGGGTAGGTGGGGCCGGAATCCAGGCGGATGATGTTCAGTTGCACCTGGACGTCAGGCTTGAACTCGGCGTTGAGCGGGGCCAGGACAGTGCGCTGGCTGTCCAGGCGCCAGGCCAGCTGGCGCAGCAGCACCTGGTCGATGTCGGCGGCCAGGCTGCCGGCCCAGCGGGCGTCGGCGGCGGCCAGCAGGCTGCTGTCACTCTGGCGTTGCAGCAGGGTTTCGTGTTGCAGGTAGTCGGCCACCGACACGGGGCCGAGCAGCACGGCCAGGCCCTTGGCCTGGGTCGGGAGTTCGGCGGTGCCGTTGTCCAGCTGGTACAGCGGTATCGGCTTGTGCGCCGTGCAACCGGCCAGGCCGAGCAGGCCGGTCAGCAGCAGTACCGAAGAAAGGCGCAGCAGTCTCATGTTTCACCCTGGGGGTCGCGGCAGCGACCGGCAGTCCTGTGTCAAAGCCGCGTATGATCCGCCAAAGCGGCCGCGGACTCCAGCCCGCGGCGCTCTACGGCATGCATTCCGTCGATCAGGCCGGGCCTTCCACCAGCAGCGAGTCGACCCGCTGGAAGCCGCGCGGCAGCTTGTTGCCGCGCCGCCCGCGCTCGCCCTTGTAGTGTTCCAGGTCGTCGGCCTTGAGGGTCAGGGTGCGTTTGCCGGCCTGCAGCACCAGGGCGGCGCCGGCGGGCAGCACGGCCAGGTCGGTGAGGTATTCCTCGCGGCTGGCGACCCGCTCGCCGGGGATGCCGATGATCTTGTTGCCCTTGCCTTTGCCCAGCTGCGGCAGGTCGCGCACCGGGAACAGCAGCAGGCGGCCCTCGGTGGTCACCGCCGCCAGCCAGTCGTTCTCGACGCTGGCCACCGGCTTGGGCGGTACCACCAGGGCGCCGTTGGGCAGGGTCAGCAGGGCCTTGCCGGCCTTGTTCTTGGCCTGCAGATCCTCGCCCTTGACCACGAAGCCGTAGCCGGCGTCGGAGGCGATCACGTACAGGGCGCTGTCGTCCGGCAGCAGCACGCAGTCGAAGCTGGCGCCCGGCGGCGGTTGCAGGCGGCCGGTCAGAGGTTCGCCCTGGCCACGGGCCGACGGCAGGCTGTGGGCCGCGAGGGAATAACTTCTACCGGTCGAGTCGATGAACACCGCGTACTGGTTAGAGCGGCCTGGCGTGGCGGTCTTGAAGCCGTCGCCGGCCTTGTACGACAGGCCGGTGGCGTCGATGTCGTGGCCCTTGGCGCAGCGCACCCAGCCCTTCTCGGAGAGCACCACGGTGACCGGCTCGGTCGGCATCAGCTCGGTTTCCGACAGAGCGCGGGCCTCGGCGCGGGCGACGATGGGCGAGCGGCGGTCGTCGCCGTACTTCTCGGCGTCCTCGAGGATTTCCTTGCGCACCAGTTTCTTCAGCTTGGCCTCGCTGCCGAGCAGGCCCAGCAGCTTGTCGCGCTCCTTGGCCAGTTCGTCCTGCTCGCCGCGGATCTTCATTTCTTCCAGGCGGGCCAGCTGGCGCAGGCGGGTGTCGAGGATGTAGTCGGCCTGCACGTCGGTCAGGCCGAAGGTTTCCATCAGCACCGGCTTGGGCTGGTCCTCGGTACGGATGATACGGATCACTTCGTCCAGGTTGAGGAAGGCGATCAACAGGCCTTCCAACAGGTGCAGGCGGCGCTCCACCTTGTCCAGGCGGAACTGCAGGCGGCGCCGCACGGTGCCGACGCGGTACACCAGCCACTCGGTGAGCAGGGTGCGCAGGTCCTTGACCTGCGGCTTGCCGTCCAGGCCGATGACGTTGACGTTGACCCGGTAGCTGGACTCCAGGTCGGTGGTGGCGAACAGGTGGGTCATCAGCTCTTCGGCGTCGATCCGGTTGGAGCGCGGCACGATGACGATGCGGCAGGGGTTCTCGTGGTCCGACTCGTCGCGCAGGTCGGCGACCATCGGCAGCTTCTTGGCCTGCATCTGCGCGGCGATCTGTTCCAGCACCTTGGCCCCGGAGACCTGGTGCGGCAGGGCGGTGACCACGATGTCGCCGTCCTCGACGCGGTACACGGCGCGCATGCGCACCGAGCCGCGACCGGTCTCGTAGATCTTCAGCAGGTCGGCGCGCGGGGTGATGATCTCCGCCTCGGTGGGGAAGTCCGGGCCCGGCACGTGCTCGGTGAGCTGCTCGACCGTGGCGCCCGGCTCGTCCAGCAGGCGCACGCAGGCGCTGGCCACTTCGCGCAGGTTGTGCGGCGGCACGTCGGTGGCCATGCCCACGGCGATGCCGGTGGTGCCGTTGAGCAGGAGGTTGGGCAGCCGCGCCGGCAGGGTCGCCGGCTCGTCCATGGTGCCGTCGAAGTTCGGCACCCAGTCCACGGTGCCCTGGCCCAGTTCGGCCAGCAGCACTTCGGAGTAGCGCGACAGGCGCGCCTCGGTGTAGCGCATGGCGGCGAAGGACTTGGGATCGTCCGGGGCGCCCCAGTTGCCCTGGCCGTCGACCAGGGTGTAGCGATAGCTGAACGGCTGGGCCATCAGCACCATGGCCTCGTAGCAGGCGCTGTCGCCGTGGGGGTGGTACTTGCCGAGCACGTCGCCGACGGTGCGCGCCGACTTCTTGTGCTTGGAGTCGGCGTCCAGGCCCAGCTCGCTCATGGCGTAGACGATGCGCCGCTGCACCGGCTTGAGGCCGTCGCCGATGTGCGGCAGGGCGCGGTCCATGATCACGTACATGGAGTAGTTGAGGTAGGCCTGTTCGGTGAAGTCGGCCAGCGACCGGCGCTCCACGCCTTCCAGGCTCAGGTCGAGGGTGTCGCTCATGCGTGCCTCATGGTCATTTCAGAGAAGTCGATTGGCGCAGCACCAGGGTGCCGCCCTTCTGGGTGAATTCGAGCTGCTTGAGGGCGCTCATGCCGAGCAGCACCTGATCGCCCTCCATGCCGGGGGTGATCAGCGCCGCCACGTCGCGCAGGTGGATGTCGCCGAGCTGCAGCAGCGCCAGGCGGGTGCGCCAGCCGGTGACGGTGCCGTTGGCGGTGCGGATCTGCACCGGTGCGCCGGGCTTCAGGCCGAGCGTTCCGGCCAGCTCCTGCGGCACGGCCACGGCGGTGGCGCCGGTGTCGAGCAGGAAGGTCACGGTATGGCCGTCGATGCGGCCGTCCAGCACGTAGTGGCCGCCCTGGCTGCTGGCCAGGCTGACCTCGATGTAGCCGTCGCCGTGTACCGACGCCGGCTGCCGGTTGGGGTTGGCGCGCCGCTCCTCGAAACCGCCGAACCAGTGGGTGGCGAGCGCCAGGGCGGCCACCCAGGCCAGGATCAGCATGATGCGGGCGGTGCCCTGGCCGGCGGGTTTGTCGCTCACGGCGCGCCCCAGCCACCGGCGGGTGCCTTGAAGTGCCAGAGCAGCGGCCGGCGTTCGCCGTCGGCGCGGGGCAGGTCGTTGTTGTCCAGCCCCAGCCAGGCGTTGCCCTTCTCCAGCCAGAACGCCTCGGCGTTGCCGTAGGGCTCGGGGTAGAGGCGGCCGTCGGCCACCGCGGCGGCGCTGAAGGACCAGCACTTTTCTTCGGCGCCGGTGGTCGGGCTGCGCCGGCAGATGCGGTGTTGCAGGCGCTCCAGAGTGAACAGCTTGCCGTCGAGCAGAGCCAGGTCGCCGAAGCTGCGCGGGTAGCGCTTGTCGCTCTGCGGGGTGAGCGGCGAGCGCACCTGGCCGGCCTCGGACATCAGCACGCAGCCGCCGGTGCAGCGCCAGCGGCCCTTGTCCTTGTGCAGCACCAGCAGGCCGCGGCGCTCGCGTTCGGCGGCCAGCCACAGGCGCTCGCCGGCCGGGTCGACGACCAGCCCTTCGAGCAGGGCGTTGTGGCGCAGCAGCATGCCGCTGGCGCGGGCCTGGCGGACCAGCCCCTCGGGCAGCGCCAGCCATTCGGCGATGCCGCTGGGGCCGACCTGCAGCAGGGCGGTGTGCGCCTCGCTGAGCAGGTAGCGGTTGCCCTTCTCGTCGCAGCTGATGCTCTCGAAGTCCAGCTCGCCGCCGCGCAGCAGGTTAGCCGTCCAGGTGCGCATGCGCAGGCCCCAGGGCAGGGCGCTGGGCGGCACCGGCGGGGCGTCGAAGGTCTCCGCCTCGGCCTGCCAGGCGCCGTCGCCGGGGCGCAGGCGGTAGAAACGGTCGTCCTCGCGGTCGGACACGGCCAGCCATTCCTCGCCGCAGCGGGTCAGGCCGGACAGGTTGCCGGCGGCCATGCCTTCGATCGGGTGTTCGGCGAGCAGCTCCAGCTGGGCCAGTTCGGTCGGCTTGTCGGCCGCGATCGCCGCGCCGGCGAACAGCAGCCCGGCGAGCGAGACGGCGAGCCTCACACCAGTACCTCGGCCAGGTTGCCCTTGGTTTCCAGCCAGCTCTTGCGGTCGCTGGCGCGCTTCTTGGCCAGCAGCATGTCCATCACTTCGCGGGTCGCCTCGAAGTCGTCCAGGCCCAGCTGCACCAGGCGGCGGGTGTTCGGGTCCATGGTGGTTTCGCGCAGCTGCGGCGGGTTCATCTCGCCGAGGCCCTTGAAGCGGGTGACCTGCGGCTTGCCGCGGCGCTTCTCGGCCACCAGGCGGTCGAGGATGCCGTCGCGCTCGGCGTCGTCGAGGGCGTAGAAGATTTCCTTGCCCAGGTCGATGCGGTACAGCGGCGGCATGGCGACGTAGACGTGGCCGGCTTCCACCAGCGGGCGGAAGTGGCGGACGAACAGGGCGCAGAGCAGGGTGGCGATGTGCAGGCCGTCGGAGTCGGCGTCGGCGAGGATGCAGATCTTGCCGTAGCGCAGCTGGGAAAGGTCGCTCGAACCCGGGTCGATGCCGATGGCCACGGCGATGTCGTGCACCTCCTGCGAGGCGAGCACTTCGCCGCCGTCCACTTCCCAGGTGTTCAGGATCTTGCCGCGCAGCGGCATGATCGCCTGGAATTCCTTGTCGCGGGCCTGCTTGGCGGAGCCGCCGGCGGAGTCACCCTCGACCAGGAACAGCTCGGAACGCATCGGGTCCTGGCCCGCGCAGTCGGCCAGCTTGCCGGGCAGCGCCGGGCCCTGGGTGATCTTCTTGCGCTCGACCTTCTTGCCGGCCTTGAGGCGCCGGCCGGCGTTGCCGATGGCCTGTTCGGCCAGCAGCAGGCCGGTTTCCGGGTGGGCGTTGAGCCACAGGCTGAAGGCGTCCTTGACCACCCCGGAGACGAAGGCGGCCGCCTCGCGCGAGGACAGGCGCTCCTTGGTCTGGCCGGAGAACTGCGCCTCCTGCATCTTCATCGAGAGGACGAAGGCGATGCGTTCCCAGACATCCTCCGGGGCCAGCTTGACGCCGCGCGGCAGCAGGTTGCGGAACTCGCAGAACTCGCGCATGGCGTCCAGCAGGCCCTGGCGCAGGCCATTGACGTGGGTGCCGCCCTGGGCGGTGGGAATCAGGTTGACGTAGCTCTCCTGCAGCGACTCGCCGCCTTCCGGCAGCCACAGCAGGGCCCAGTCCACCGCCTCCTTGGTGCCGGCCAGCGAGCCGCAGAACGGCTCGTCGGGCAGGCGGGCGTATTCGCTCACCGCGTCGGTGAGGTAGGAGCGCAGGCCGTCCTCGTAGTACCAGCGGGTGGTCTCGCCGTTGTTCTTGTCGGCGAAGATGACTTCCAGACCGGGGCAGAGCACGGCCTTGGCCTTGAGCACGTGCTTGAGGCGGCTGATGGAGAACTTGGGCGAGTCGAAGTACTGCGGGTCGGGCCAGAAGCGCACGCTGGTGCCGGTGTTGCGCTTGCCGACGCTGCCGATCACTTCCAGGTCGGTGGCCTTGAAGCCGTCGGCGAAGGTCATGCGGTACTCGCTGCCCTCGCGCTTGACCTTCACCTCCACCTGGTTGGAGAGGGCGTTCACCACCGAGATGCCGACCCCGTGCAGGCCGCCGGAGAACTGGTAGTTCTTGTTGGAGAACTTGCCGCCGGCGTGCAGCTTGGTGAGGATCAGCTCGACGCCGGGGATGCCTTCTTCCGGGTGGATGTCCACCGGCATGCCGCGGCCGTCGTCGGTCACTTCCAGCGAGTTGTCCTCGTGGAGGATCACCTGGATCGCCGTGGCGTGGCCGGCCAGCGCTTCGTCGACGCTGTTGTCGATGACCTCCTGGGCCAGGTGGTTGGGCCGCGCGGTATCGGTGTACATGCCCGGGCGCTTGCGCACCGGGTCCAGACCGGACAGTACTTCAATGGCATCGGCGTTGTAGGCGTTCTGTTGAGCCATAAGCGATTCGGGTCTTCTGCTAAAGGGTGGAAAAGTCGAAATCGGCCCAGAGGGCGGGAGCGAAGCCGGCCCGCGCGAGTATCTCGGGGATGCGCGCGGCGAAGCCCTGGTAGCTGTGGTCGCCGCCCTGGCGGATGTCCAGGGTGCAACCCTCATAGAAGGCCTCGGCCTGGCGGTAGTCCAGGGTCTCGTCGGCGGTCTGCAGCCACACCGCGTAGCGCGCGGCGTCGCGCGGCTCGGCCACTTCCAGCTCGCGCAGGGCGGCGACGTGGTCGTGGGTCAGCAGCCAGGTCTCGTCGGTGTAGTAGTTGGTCTGCTCGACTTCCTGGCCGCCGAACAACCGGTGCGGGCGCACCGCCGGGTTGATCAGCACGGCATCCAGGCCATGCTGCTGGGCGAGGTGGGTGGCGTAGTAGCCGCCAAGCGAGCTGCCGACCAGCAGTGGCCGGCCCAGTTCGGCGATGGCTGCCTGCAACTGTTGCATGGCCTGGCGCGGATGATGGTGCAGGGCCGGCACACGCAGATGCCGTTCGATACCGCAATGTTCGGCTACCTTCAGCAGCTGGCTGGCCTTGGTCGAGGCGGGCGAGCTGTTGAGGCCATGGATATAGAGGATGCTGGAATTCATGGAGCGGGAGGCTACTAGGCAAGAGCCGTAAGCGACAAGCCTCAAGCTGCAAGTTAAAGGCGGTTTGGGCCTGGGGCGGTCGGGAACCGCGATTACGCCTCAATAGCCCTTGACGCTGTAGTCCACCTCGAAGTGGATGCCGGTGACCCGCGACACGCCGGTCTCCAGGCGGCCGTCCGGGTGCAGGCGCAGCCAGCGGTAGCCGGGGGCCTCGCTGCCGACCTGGAATTCCTCGCTGCCGGGGGCGAACTGCACGCAGGTGGAGGGCGAGGCGAGCAGGCGGATGCCGCCGCGCAGCTGGTCGAACTCCTGGTGGACGTGACCCCAGAGCACCGCCCTGACCTGGGCATGACGCTCCAGCACGGCGAACAGGGCGTCCGGGTTGCGGATGCCGATCGGCTCCATCCAGCGGCAGCCGATGGAGACCGGGTGGTGGTGGAAGCACACCAGGTGGTGGCGTTCGGGGGCCTCGTCCAGCGCCTTTTCCAGCAGTGCCAACTGGTCGTCGGCCAGGTAGCCGGGCACCGCGCCAGGGATGGAGGAGTCGAGCAGCACGATGCGCCAGCCGCCCAGGTCGATCACCGGCTGCAGCAGGTCGCTGCCGGCGCAGGCCTGCTGCATGGCGGGCAGTTCGTCATGGTTGCCGGGGAACCAGCGGGCGGCGGTCCGGAAGGGCTCGGTGAGCTGGCGGAAGCGCTGGTAGGACTCGAGGCTGCCGTCCTGGGAGAGGTCGCCGGTGGCGAGGATCAGGTCGATCTCGGGCTGCTCCACCTGGACCCGTTCGATGACCTTTTCCAGGCTGTCGCGGGTGTTCATGCCCAGCAGTTTGCCGTCCGCTTCGGCAAACAGGTGACTGTCCGACAGCTGCACGAGCAGCACCGGGCGATCGGGGGCAAGGGACGACGGGCGCGACAAGGGCCTACTCCTGAGCGGGTTCTCAGGATTATGGTGGGTGAAACGGGATTCGGTAAACCCGGCAAACGTGAACCTGTCACATTTGCGCGGTTGTGATCACAGTACCGTCACCAGTTCGTGACCGCAGGCGATGCAGTGGCTCAGCCATTCACCGAGGAACAGGTTGAGCTGGGTCTTCTCGTCCGGCTGGTGCATGGCGGCATTGGGATAGGGATAGATGCCGCGGAAGCGTCGGGCGTTTTCCGCGCCGATCACCTCGGCCATGCGCGCGTCGTGGTAGGCGCGCACTTCCAGGCGCGGCACCGGCAGCCACGGCAGGCTGTGCTCCTGACGCACTTCCAGGGTGGTGGTGTAGGGGCAGTTCTCCACCACGCGGATCAGCAGCACGCCGAGCAGCAGGTCGCCCTGGCTCAGCGCCACGCGGCGTTCGCCCTGGGCCTCGCGCATGTCCGGCAGCAGGCGCAGCAGGCGCGCGTAGTTGGCTTCGCAGGCGGCCTGCAGTTCGACCAGATCGACCCGGTAGCGCTCGCGCAGCAGGTTCATGACCACAGCCCCCGCACTTCCGCGCGGTTCAGCGCCAGCCATTGCAGGGCGATGATGCTGGCGGCGTTGTCGATGCGCCCGTCCCTCACCGCCCACAGGGCGTCCTCCAGCGGCCAGACGTGCACGCGGATGTCCTCGCCTTCCTCGGCCAGACCATGGACGCCGCCGACTCCTTCGCTGTCGCAGCGGCCCAGGTAGAGGTGCACGCGCTCGTCGGAGCCGCCGGGGGAGGGGTAGTACTGGGTGATCGGCCACAGCGCGGTCAGTTGCAGGTCGGCCTCTTCCTCGGCCTCGCGATGCGCCACCTCCTCGGGCTGCTCGTCCTTGTCGATCAGGCCGGCCACCAGTTCCAGCAGCCAGGGGTTGGCGCTCTTGTCCATGGCGCCGACGCGGAACTGCTCGATCAGCACCACGCTGTCGCGTCGCGGGTCGTAGGGCAGCACGCAGACGGCGTCGTGGCGCACGAACAGCTCGCGGCTGAGCTGCGGACCCATGCCGCCGGCGAACTGGCGATGGCGCAGATGCAGGCGATCCAGGCGGTAGAAACCCTTGAAGCAGGTCTCGCGCTGGAGTACCTCGACATCGGCATTGGACATGCGACTCTCCCCTTGGCAGGGCCGGGCCCTGCAGAAAATCCGGTTGCGCTGAATGTGCGCGCCGCGAAGGGCCTTTGGCAAGGGCCCGCACGGCCCGCTGGCGACGTGCTTCACAGAGGCGCGATCACGACACTGTGACGCCGAATATGCCGAGCCGTTCGGCGCTTACTCGAATGGAAGTCTTTTTCATTGGCTACCCGTGAGTATACTCGGGGCCGTCGGTATCGACTTCAACATGGAGGTGGGGCAATGCGCGCTGCAGAGCTGATCGATCTGCTCCGGCAATATGACCCGGACACGGATATCCCGGTGGCCTACACCGACGCCGAATTCGGCGAAGAACCCCAGCTGCGGGTGGCCAGCTGCTACAGCACTGGCGACACGCGCTGCTACCAGAACCTGGTGGAGCAGGCCCAGGAAGGGCTGGTGGTGCTCGACCCGTTCGGCCGCATCACCTACATGAACCCCTTCATGCAGCAGTTCCTCGACTATTCACCGGCCGAGGCCCTCGGCCGGCCGGTGTCCCAGGTGCTGTCCGCCGATCTGGTGGAGGTAGTGCTGATGCAGCGCCGCCAGGGCCCGACGGCGGAGCGCTATCCGATGCGCATCCAGGCCCGCGATGGCAGCGTGCGCTCGGTGCAGATGAGCGCGGCGCCGATCCCCAGCGCCGACGACAGCGACCGCGGCAGCCTGCTGACGGTCACCGACATCTCCCACCGCGAGACCCACGCGCAGAAGCTCGGCGACCAGGAGAGCCTGGGGCAGAAGGTCTGGCGCATCTCCGAACAGCTCGACAGCCTCAAGTCCCTGCGGGTCAACCTGCTGGCGGAGTTCGAGGCGCTGCAGGGTTCGCCGCGCATCGCCGCCACGCCCTACTGGCACCAGCAGCGCTACCTCTATCTGGTGCGTCCGCAGAAGGACGGCAAGCGGGTGCGCGAATACATCGGCGCGCAGCCCGAGCGCATCAACGAGGCCCTGGCCTCCGTGCGCCGCGAACAGCGCTATCAGGATGTGTGCCGCGAGCTGCAGGGGATCGAGGAAAATATCCGTACGTCCACCTTCAAGCTCGACAGCTTCCTCTGGGAACTGGCGAAGGTGCCGCAGAACCTGCACAAACTCGTGAGCTAGAGCACCCGCGACCCGTTTTTTCCATGACGGTTCCGTGACCGACCGCCCCAATCCGGGGCGGTCGTCGTTTCTGCGCCTTCGATATCTGTGATCACAGATAAAAATCTCATTTAAAACATAAGCTTATGTCTTTCCATCGTTAATGACAGCGAGGGGCTTTTGGTACTTGTTGTGCCATTAAACCGCTGAATAGGATGCCCCCCTCTCTACTCAGCAGGATGCGACGATGAGCCACCCACAGCCCCCTCTGGATCACGACCAGTTCTATCGTGAACTCACCTTGCGCAATGCCGGATTCATCAGTGCCGACGACCAGTGTGGCCTGCGCGAGGCCGTGATCCTCATCGCAGGCTGCGGCTCCACGGGTGGCAGCGTGATCGAGCTGCTGGTGCGCAGCGGCGCGGAAAACCTGATCCTCGCCGACAACGGCGGCTACGAGCTGAACAACGCCAACCGGCAGAACATGGTGCTGGATGACATCGGTCGCTCCAAGGTCGAGGTGTTCGCCGAACGTGTGCGGCAGATCAACCCGCACATCCGGCTGCAACTGCACGAGCATGGCGTCACGCCCGACAACGTCGAGGCCATGGTGGCCCAGGCCGACGTGGTGGTGGATGCCATCGACGTCACCGGCCGCTCCGGCCTGGAGATGAAATACCTGCTGCACCGTGTCTGCCAGCGCCAGTACAAGCCGGTGGTGTGCGGCTACGACATGGCTGCGGCCCAGTACATCCCGGTGTTCGACTACCGCAACCCGGACCTGGCGGTGCTGGGCGATCTGCTCAGCGCGGAGCAGGTGGCCACCCTCGATCCGCTGCAGGCCTGCACCTTCCTGATCCCGGTCGAGTGCGTGCCGCTGGAAATGTACGCCGAACTGGACCGCCACCTGGCCGGCAAGGACTACACCTCGCAGCTGGGCATCGCCGCCCACCTGTTCGGCACCCTGGCGACGGCGCTGATCCTCGACCTGGTCAACGGCCGTCCGGTGCGCGACGCCATCTACGTCGACGTTTGGGAGCTGATCCGCCGCCGCGACGCCCAGGCCGAGCGTGACCACCAGTACCGGCTGGACCAGGGCCGCCAGGCGCTCGCCCAGTGGCGCCAGCTGCCGCCGGACCGGCCCGATGCGTTCTTCCTCGAACGCTCCGTGGCCCACTACCAGCCGCCGCAGCTGAGTGGCCTGGCGAGCTACCCGCTGTTCTGCATCGACCGTCGCGCCGGCATCGCCACCTACGCCATCCCCAACTACCAGTTGGACAACAACCTGACCCGCCAGCTGCTGCGGTTCGCCTTCGTCCACTACGCCAAGGTCGGCTTCATCAACCCGCAGGTCGCAGCCTGTCGCCAGCTGCACGCCGAGCCGCTGGAGCACCTGGCCCAGGAAGACGTGCACATCGTCCTGGTGCGCGAGAGCGACCAGCAACTGCTGGCCTACTCGACCCTCAAGGCGCCGATCATCCGCGGCAAGCGTTTCGACGACCCGCAGCGCCCCGCCTTCGGCGTGGAGACAGCCTTCGGTCGTGACCTCTACGAGCAGGTCGACGAGCTGCGCGCCCTGCCGGCGGAGCAGGTCCGCGAGATCGGCCGGGTGACCAAGGCACAGATCGGCGACCCGGTGCTGGAAGCCAAGGCCGGCCTGCTGTTGCTCAGCGCCTACGGCAAGCTGCTGGGCAAGGCCGACAGCGGCGTGGTGGCCATGGTCGGTGATGGCGAGCGCCAGGTGACGCTGCGCAACCTCGGCTTCTTCGGCTTCCGCCCGCAGGTCCTGCCGTCACGCGACGCCTGCATTCCTCCCCAGCACCTCTACGCCAATCGCTACCAGGGGCGCGAAGTGCATCCCTTCTGGCTGCTGCTCGACGACATGGACCGCGAGCGGGTCGCCCAGGTGGAGGCGCTGATCGAACTCGACGGCGACGAATTCCTTTCCCGACTGCGCGCCATCAAACAGCAGAGCACCCTGCACATAGGAGCATGAACATGAACAGCACATGGAACGAGCAACAGCGCGCGATTCGCGCCCACTACCTGGAAGTCGCCCGCGAACTGGTGCGGCCCACTTCCGCCCTGCGTGACCAGGAGCTCGGCTTCGACCGCCAGCTCTGGCAGGCCCTCGGCAGCAGCGGCCTGTTCGGCGTACACATGCCGGTCCAGTACGGCGGCCAGGGGCTGAGCATCTGGGAATTCTCCGCCGCGCTGGAAGGTTTCTCCGAGGGCTGCCAGGACATGGGCGTGCTGGTCTCCTTCGTCGCCCAGGTGGCGCTGGTGCAGTCCGCGCTGCTCGGCTACGGCAGCGAGGAACAGCGCCAGCGCTGGCTGCCGTCGCTGATCAGCGGCGACAAGATCGGCTGCTTCGCGATCACCGAGCAGGGCTGCGGCTCCGACGTGCGCTCGCTGAAGCTCGCCGCCCGCCGCGACGGCAGCGGCTACCGCCTGAACGGGCTGAAGTGGAACATCACCAACGCCCCGGTCGCCGACATCTGCATGACTTTCGCCCGCCTCGAGGAGGCCGGCCCCAACGCCATCTCCTGCTTCATCACCGAGACCGCCAAGCCCGGCCTGGTGCAGTCCGCGCCCTTCGAACTGATGGGCAACCGCGGCACGCCGATCGGCAGCCTGAGCTTCGATGAAGTGGCGCTGGATGCCGACAGCCTGATCGGCGCCGAGGGCCATGGCCTGCGCGTGCTGTACTTCGGCTTCCTGGTGGAGCGCATCTTCACCGGCGTCGTGGTGTCCGGCTGCATGCAGCCGCTGATCGACGAATGCCTGCAGTACAGCCTCAAGCGCCAGGCCTTCGGCCGCCCGATCAGCGATAACCAGTACGTTCAGGGCCACATCGTCCAGGCCTATACCCAGCTCGAACTGCTGCGCGGTGTGCTGGTGCGCGGCCTCACCGAGCTGGAGCAGGGTCGCGACTGCTCGACCCTGGCCTCGATCATCAAGATGCTGGCCAGCGAGGCGCTGCACGAGACCTGCCTGAACGCGATGCGCATCCACGGCAACTACGGCTACCGTCGCGACAACTACTACGAGCGCCTGCTGCGCGACTCCATCGGCCTGTTCTTCGCCGGCGGCACCAGCGAGATCCACAAGCACGTGATCTGGACCAACCTGGTGGCCGAGGCGCAGAACCTCAGCAAGACCAAGGACGGCCTGCGTCTCGACGCCTACACCGGCGAGAGCGAAGGAGTCGCCGCATGAAGACCCGCGCCGTCGCGCTGCTCTCCTGGATGCTGCATCGGCCCTGGCTGATGCTCGCCGTGCTGCTGCTGATCACCGCCCTGGCGGTGGTCAGCGCCGGCCGCCTGGAGATCAACAGCACCCCCTACATGATCGACAAGAGCCACCCCAGCCGGGTGGCCGACGCCGACAACAAGCGCCTGTTCTCCAACACCGGCGAGCAGGCCTTCGTCGCCCTGGAGAATCCACAGGGCAATATCTTCAACCCCGACAGCCTCAAGCGGGTGGCCGAGCTGACCCGCGCGTTCCAGGCCATCGAACTGGTGCAGCCGAGCGACACCGACAAGCTCCAGGCGCTGAAGGCCGATCCCGCGTTGCAGGCCGATATCGACGCCATCCTCGAAGGCGGCCTCACCCCGGCCGACCAGCCGCGCCTGGCTGCCCTCAGGCAGCGCCTGGGCGAGAGCGGCGCGCTCGGCCACACCCAGGAAGCCTGGCTGGACAGCCTGCAGACCCGCCTGGTGCCGATCCGCAAGGTGCGCAGCCTGGTCACCATCGAGAGCATGCTGACCGTCGACGAGGCGCTCGACGTGCATCCGCTGATGCCGCGCGTGCCGACCGACCAGGCCGGGCTCGACGCCTTGCGCGAGGAGGCCATGGGCAACCCGCTGTTCCTCGACAGCCTTGTGTCGCGCGACGGCAGCGCCACCACCATCCAGGTCGAGTTCAACATCGCCCAGGACGACTCGCCTGCCATGCTCCAGGCCTACCAGGCCATCGTCGCGATCACCGACCAGGTGCACAGCGACGACCGCATCTACCTCAGCGGCCCGCCGATGATCGCCGCGCAGACCGCGTCGAACATGGAGCAGGACAACCAGACCCTGCTGCCGGCCGTGCTGCTGGTGATCCTGCTGGTGCTGTTCGTCAGTTTCGGTCGCCTGCAGGGCGTGGTGGCGCCGCTGCTGATCGCCATCTTCAGCCTGATCTGGACCATCGGCCTGATGGCCGCCTGCGGCGTGAAGCAGAACATCATCACCTCAATGATGCCGGTGTTCATCATCTCCATCGCGGTGTGCGACGCCATCCACTTCCTCTCCGACTACTACCGCAACCTGCCGCCCAACCCGGACCGCCAGGCGCGCATCGACACCGCCTTCAAGGTGATGCAGCAGCTGTTCTGGCCGATGTTCGTGACCTGCATGACCACCCTGGTCGGCTTCTTCTCGCTGGCCTGGACCGACGTCATCTTCATCCTCGAATTCGGCGTGTTCACCGGCTTCGGCATCTTCTTCGCCTGGCTGATCACCATCGTCTTCCTGCCGGCCATCGTCATCCTGTGGAAGGCCGAGCCGCCGCGCCACGGCCTGCTGGTCAGCGACCGCCTGGACCGCATGATCGCCTCGCTCGGCCACCTGGCCCGCTACGGCAGGAAGCTGGCGCTGGGCATGCTGGTGGCCATCGTGCTGTGCAGCTGGTACGTGGTGGAAAACCTCACCGTGGACAACCAGGTGATCGGCTACTTCGAGGAAGACAGCCGCATCCGCCAGGATGACGCGGCGATCAACGCCAAGTTCGGCGGCACCACGCCGATCAGCGTGATGATCGAGAGCGACCGGGTCGACGCCTTCAAGGACCCGGCGGTGATCCAGGCCGTCGCCAGGTTGCAGGAACACCTGCACCAGCAGCAGCTGGTCGGTTTCACCTACTCGTCGGCCGACTTCGTCAAGCGCCTGCACCAGGTGACCCAGGACGAGTTCGCCGCCGACCAGTACCGCCTGCCGGACGACATCAGCGGCACCCTGCTGGCGCAGTACTTCCTGCTCTACGAGAACGCCAACGGTCGCGACCTGTTCGACGTGGTCGACCGCCGCTTTCAGAACGGCCGGGTGCTGGCGATCCTGCACACCGACCGCTCCTCGGAAGTGGCGGCGGTGATGGAGGACACCCTGGCCTTCGCCCGCGACGTGCTGCCGGCGGGCCTGACCGTGCGCGTGTCCGGCTACGGCGAAGTGCTGGTGGCCACCACCGACGCGGTGGTGTGGGGGCAGATCAACAGCATCCTGTCGTCGCCGGCGATGATCATCGTGATGGTCATGGCCATGTTCCACTCGGTACGCCTGGGCTTCGTCGCCCTGCTGCCACTGATGTTCACCCTGGTGGGCATCAGCGGGCTGATGGCGCTGACCCGGACTGACCTGGACATCGGCACCTCGATCATCGCGGCCATCTCCTTCGGCATCGGCATCGACTACGCCATCCACGTGATCGCCGCCATGCAGCGCAGCCCGGGCACCGCCATGCAGGCGACCCAGTACGCCCTGCGCCATTGCGGCAAGCCGATCCTGATCAACACCCTGGCCCTCGGCCTGGGTTTCCTGGTGCTGTGCCTGTCGGGCTACGAGGCGCTGGTCAACCTGGGCTTCTTCATCTCCCTGACCATGCTGTTCGCCGCGCTGTTCGCCCTGCTGGTGCTGCCGGTGTTCGTGCGCACCCGCCAGGCGCCGGTGGCCACGGCGCCGCTGCAGCCGGAGCCGGCCAATGCGTAGGCACCTGCTCTGGCTGCTGTGCGTGGCCCTGCCGGCCGGCGCCCAGGACTGGCTGGCGCTGACCCTCTACCCAGGTGGCGACCTGTACCAGGCCGAACACCTGCAACGGCTGGTGGGCGCCACGCAGAACCTGTGGGAGGTGAAGGATGCCCAGGGACGGACGCCGATCCAGTCCCTGGACAGCCTGGCCAGCACCAACGCCATCGCCACCCAGGGCGACGACGTGCGCTTCCGCCGGCTGATCGAGGTCCGCGAGCTGACGCCCGTCGGCCTCGAGACGCTGGCCGGGCTGGTCGAGCGGCACCCGCTGCTCGGCCCGCGCCTGGTCACTGCCCAGCGCGACGGCACCCACTTCTGGCTGCGCCTGGCTCGGTCCTACCCCGAGGCCGAGAAGGCCGAGCTGATGGTGAGCTACGCCAGGCGCCTGGCCGCCGATTTCGCCCCGCAGTGCCGGGTCGCCAGCGGTGCGGAGGGTGCCCTGCAAGGTTTCCAGCTCAGCGAGTGGATGCTGCAGGCCGAAGGCGCGGTGCCGCCGCGTGCCGCCACCCTGCAGGCGTTGCAGCAGGCCACCGCCACTCTGCGCGAGCGCAGCCTGCAGACCTATTCGGCCGCCGACATCCTGATCTACCTGCGCCAGGTGCTGAACGGCGAATCCGGCCTGCCGGCCAGTGACGACGAGGTCGGCCAGCTCTACCTGATCGCCGAGAGCCTGCGCAGTCGCGACCTGCAGGACCTGGCCAGGCCCGATTTCCAGCGCCTCAAGCTGGTCGCCCTGGGGCGTGAGCGCACCGTCGCTCCGATCCTGCCGGGCTACCGCCAGGACGCCAGTGCCCGCTGGTCGTCCACCCCGAACAGCTACCTGACAGTCGACTGTCGCTAAGGAGTTTCCCAATGCGTATCACCCCACTCGCCCTCGGCCTGCTGCTGAGCTTCCCGGTGCTGGCCGAGGCCCTTGACCCCACCGCCATCATGCGTTCAGTGCGTGACCGTGACGAAGGTCAGGACCGCCGTTCCGAAGTCACCCTGGTGCAGACCATGGCCGACGGCTTCGTCCGCGAACGCAAGCTGCTGATGCTGGAGAAGGAGTACGGCGAGGAACGCAAGTCCACCCTGTACTTCACCGCCCCCAGCGACACCGCCGGCACCGGCATCCTCATGCACAGTTACGCCGAGGCCCAGGCCCGCGAGGACGACCAGTGGCTGTACCTGCCGGCCCTGCGCAAGACCCGGCGCATCGCCACCAACTCCAAGGAAGGCCCGTTCCTCGGCACCGACTTCTCCTTCGCCGACATCGAGCGCATGCGCGTCGACGACTACCAATACAAACTGCTGCGCGAGGAAGAGCACAAGGGCCGTCCGGTCTACGTGATCGAGGCTCGCACCGCCGACGGCCTGGAGAATCCGCGCACCGGCTACAGCCAGCGCCTGGTCTACGTCGACCGCGAACGCAACCTGATCCTGCGCGATGACTTTTTTCGTGGTGATCGTCAGATCAAGACCTTCGAGGTGGTGGATGTAGCCGAAGTGGAGGGCTTCTGGACGGTCAACGAGTCGCTGATGAGCAATCTGGTCGAGGGCGGCCAGACCCGCCTGCTGCGCACCTCCGCCGACTACAACCTGGACCTGGCCGACCAGAACTTCAGCGAACGCGCCCTGCGCAACGGGATTCGCTGATGCGCGCAGTGTTCATCGGCCTGCTCGGCAGTCTGGCCAGCCTGCCCGCCGTGGCTGTGACCTTCAGCGGTCGCGGCCACGTGGAGGACGGCTACCACCACAGCACCACCGGCGCCAGCAGCTCCGGGCACCGCATCGAGGCGCTGCTGGAGAGTCGCGTCAGCGAAGGCAACTGGACCCTCGACAGCGTGCTGCTCGGCCGCTACCGCAGCCAGTACGACGATGCCGGCGGCAAGCTGGAAGACCGCATGAAGTCCGACCAGGACCTGCGCGAGCTGTACCTCACCTGGGCCGGTGATGCCTGGCAGTGGCGCATCGGTCAACAGCAGATCGCCTGGGGTCGCGGCGACTACTTCCGTCTGGTCGACGTGCTCAATCCGCTGGACCTGCGCGAGTTCCTGCTGCCCTACATCGACGACTACTCCCTCGGCCGGCAGACCCGGCCGATGGCGGTGGTGGAAATCTACGGCGACAGCCTGGAGCATCAGTTCGTCGTCGCGCCGAAGACCCGGACCACCCGCCACGCGCCGGCTGGCGCCGACTTCGCCATCGCCGAGCGGCCGGAGGGGCTGCCCGAGGACGACGCGCACGAGCGGCCGGATATCGGCTGGCGCGGCAAGACCTTCATCGACGGCACCGATCTGGACTTCTACCTGTTCGACGGCCTCAGCCCCGACCCGCTCTACGTAGAGAAGGAAGGGCGGCTGGTCGAGCAGCAGCGCCGGCGCAGCCTGGTCGGCGCCTCGTTCGCCCGGCCGGCCGGCGACTGGGTGGTGCGTGGCGACCTGGTGCACCTGTTCCACGAGCCGCTGCAGACGCCGGAAGGCGCCGACAATGTGCCCAGGACGGCGGCGCTGCTCGGCCTCGACCTGACCCGCAACGAGTGGACGGTGAACCTGCAGGCCACGGTCAGCCATCGCCACGGCGCGCCGGACAGCCTGCAGCGGGACACCGGCTGGGAGGCCTCGGCGGCGGTGCTCAAGGACTGGTCCAAGCAGCGCCTCAACGCCGGCATCCTCTGGCTCTACCACCGCGAAGCGCAGAGCAGTCACATGGTCAAGGCCAACCTCGGTTATCGGCCGTGGAACCAGTGGTACCTGGAGGCGGGCTACATCGGCTTCAGTGGCGGCCAGGCCACCCAGTACGGCCAGTTCGACGACCGCGACCGTGTCTATCTGCAGGTGCGCCGCGACTTCAGCCTCTGAAGACGGGCTTGGACGGCGCCGCGCGGCCGGCGACAATGGCCGCCGCCGCCCCGGGAACGCCCGTGGCGGCGCGCAGTCGAAACGCCCGTCGTCGTCCCCGAGGAAAGTCCATGCGCCCCATCCCCATTGCCGGCCTGCTGTGTCTCTCGTTGCTGTTGAGCGGTTGCCAGTCGACCGGCAAGACCACGTCGTCGCTGCCCACCACCCGTCAGGCCTGGGAACACCGCACGCCGGGCTGCGAGGGCAAGGAATGCCCGCTGGTCAATATCGATCTGCAGCAGCTGGACGGCCTGCCCGAGCTGAATGCGCGCATCGAGCGGGAGCTGCTCAAGCTGACCATCGAGCTGCCAGGCGACCCGCCGCCAGCCTCGCTGCAGGCCTATGAGCGGGACTTCCTGGCCACGGCCAGGCCGGGCTGGATGAGTTACCTGCAGGCCAAGGTGCTGGAGCAGCACGACCGCCTGGTGGTGATCGAACTGTCCAGCTACCGCTTCACCGGAGGTGCCCACGGCATCCCCGGACGCACCTACCTGAACTACGACCGCCAGCTGAATCGGATACTGGGCCTGGACGACCTGCTGCTGCCGGACGGCCTGCAGGCGTTCTGGCAACAGGCGGAGCTGGCCCACCAGGCCTGGCTCAAGGCCAGCGGGCTGGACCAGGACACCGACTACCAGGCCACCTGGCCGTTCGAGCGCACCGCCAACGTCGCCATGCTGCGCGGCTCGGTGATGCTCAAGTACGAAGTCGGCCGCATCGCACCCTACGCCAGCGGCCATCCTGAATTGCTCATCCCCTATTCGCGCCTCAACGGCATCGTCAAACCCTTCTATTTCCCCGGGCGCGGCTGATCGGCGGCCACGCCACGGCGTGCTCGGGCTGGAGGATGGCCCCTACCTTCCGGCGGCGGGCATTGCATTGGGGGCGGGGATGCCGATAATGGGCGATTTTTCCGCCCCTGGGGCTGCGACTGTTCGTCGATGATGCACATACTTTATCTAATCATGCAGTTGGGGCGCCGCGAGATCGCTTCTCGCTACCGCGGCTCCGTCATGGGCATCCTGTGGTCGCTGCTGTCGCCCATGATCATGCTGGTGGTCTACACCTTCGTGTTCAGCGTGGTGTTCAAGGCCCGCTGGGGCATTGGTGGCGATGACAAGGCGAGCTTCGCCATGAACGTCTTCGCCGGCATCATCGTGCATGGATTCTTCGCCGAATGCGTCAGTCGGGCGCCGGGGCTGATGCTGCAATACGTCAGCTACGTGAAGCGGGTGGTGTTCCCCCTCTGGATACTGCCGCCCGTCGTGCTGGTGTCGGCGCTGTTCCATTCCGCGATCAGCATCGCCGTGCTGCTGGTGGCCCAGCTGCTGATCCAGGGCTTCGTGCACTGGCAGGTGATCGTCCTGCCGCTGGTCATGCTGCCGCTGGTGCTCGTTGTGCTGGGCGTCTCCTGGTTCCTGACGGCCCTTGGTGTATTCCTGCGGGATATCGGTCAGATCATCCCGGTCTTCATCACGGTGATGATGTTCATGGCGCCGGTGTTCTACCCCGTGTCGGCGCTGCCGGAGGCCTACCAGGGCTGGCTCTACCTGAACCCCCTGACACCCGCCATCGAGATGATGCGCGCGCTGGTGCTGGCCGGCCATCTGCCCTCCGTTGGCGACTATCTGCTCTATTTAGCGCTGGGGCTAGCATGCGCACTCTTGGGCGGGTTGTTCTTCAGGCGCACTCGCCGAGGTTTTGCCGATGTCCTCTGAAGTCGCCATTTCGCTGCGAGGCATCAGCAAGACCTACCACGTGTTCAGTTCTCCGGCGCAGCGCCTGGCACATCTGCTGTTCGGCTCCAGGCGCCGTATGGGACGGGAGTTCCATGCCTTGCAGGGCATTGATTTCGACGTGCGCAAGGGAGAGACCCTGGGCGTCATCGGCCGCAACGGGGCCGGCAAGTCGACGCTGCTACAAATCATCTGCGGCACCCTGACGCCCACGACCGGGCAGGTGCGGGTGAATGGGCGTATCGCGGCGCTGCTCGAACTGGGCGCGGGCTTCAGTCCCGAGTTCACGGGGCGCGAGAACGTCTACATGAGCGCGGCGATCCACGGCCTCGGCCGGGCGGAGATCGACGCCCGCATGGCCGACATCCTCGCCTTCGCGGAAATCGGCGACTTCATCGACCAGCCGGTAAAGACCTATTCGAGCGGCATGTTCGTGCGTCTGGCCTTCGCGGTGATTGCCCACCTGGATGCCGACATCCTGGTGATAGATGAGGCCCTCGCCGTGGGCGACGTCTATTTCACCCAGAAGTGCCTGCGTTTTCTGCGGCGTTTCGCGGAGAAGGGCACGCTGCTTTTCGTCAGCCATGACACCCACTCCGTGATCAATCTCTGCGAGCGGGCGCTGTGGCTCGACGGTGGTAGGATGCAGCGATTCGGCGAGGCCAAGACGGTCAGTGATGCCTACCTGGGCTCCTTCTACGAGGACCGCCTGGCGGAGCAGACCGAGTCTTCCGCCGAGCTGGTGCCTGTCTCGGACAAGGAGTTTGGTCTGGGGGGCGGGCGGATCGAGAAATGCAGCCTGTTCGATGCGGCGGGCAACAAGGTGACCGTTCTCGAGCGTGCGCAGCGAGTGCGCCTCGAGATCGAGTGCAGTGCGCGTGACGAAATCCTCTCTCCGATTCTCGGTTTTTTCGTCAAGGATCGCCTGAGCCAGGCCATCTGCGGCGAAAACAGCATTGCATTGCTGCCCGAGTGGAAGCGGTTCAGCGCGGGAAGCCGCTGCAACGTCGCCTTCGAGTTCTATCTGCCGTTGCTGGCCACCGGCGACTACACCATCAGTGTCGCCCTGGGGGCAGGCACCCAGCAGCAGCATGTGCAGCATCACTGGATACATGACGCGTTGGCATTTCGCTCCCAGGCATCGCCCAGTCTGACCGGACTGTTCGAGCTCGAGGGCGTGGCCTGCTCTGTAGGTCGGGCTGCGGATTGAGCCCTGGCGATGGCTTACTCTCTAGGTATCTCCGCCATGCGCTCCAGGGGTATGCTTTCGCCCTATCGAGCGGGGCGATGGCGCCTACGAAAAACAGAAACTTCCGTGGTTAAGCCGCATGTTTGCGGCGTTTCCTGATATATCGAGATTGCATGCAGCCTTTTGATTTGTTGAGTTGTGCCGCCGCGGCCGAGATGCCCGAGCGTCTGACGGACATCAGTTCCTGGCATCGCCATATACCCTTTGCCTTTGCATTGCTGGACATGGCTCGGCCCCGAGTTTTCGTGGAGCTGGGCACGCACAAGGGCGATTCGTACAGTGCCTTCTGCCAGGGTGTGGTTCGCCAGGGATTGCCGACGCGCTGCTATGCCGTGGATACCTGGCAGGGAGACAGTCAGGCCGGACTGTACGGTGACGATATTTTTGCCGATCTGAGCGGCTACCACGACCCGCGCTATAGCCGTTTTTCGACCCTGCTGCGCATGACCTTCGATGATGCCCTGGAGCATTTTGCCGATGGCAGTGTCGATCTCCTGCATATCGATGGCCTGCATACCTACGAGGCGGTGCGTCACGATTTCGAGACATGGCTGCCCAAGATGAGTGAGCGGGGGGTCGTGCTCTTCCACGACACCAACGTGCGACATGGGGATTTTGCGGTATGGCGTCTGTGGGGGGAGCTGCAGCAATCCTATCCCTCGTTCGAGTTTCCCTATGGCTTCGGTCTTGGCGTGCTGGCAGTGGGGCGAGCTGTTCCAGAACCTGTCCTGCGTTTCCTCGAAGCGGCCAGCGCGGAGCCTCAGCCCGTCGTCCGGTTGTTCCATGCCCTGGGTGACTCCATCGCCCTGCTACGTACCGGTAGAACGCTGGAGCGGACCCAGGCGCAGCTTGAGAGCCTGGGGGCCGATCTGGGGGAGGCGCGGCGTGTGGTCGAAGCGCGGGACAGTCTGCTCGAACAGTACAACCAGCAGCGCGATGCCTTGGGCGCGACGCTCGAACAGGCGCACCGGCATATCGACGAAAGGGACAGTCAACTCGCTATTGGAGCGGAGCAACTGGCCGTCGAGCGGGCGAGCAGGGCACAGCTGGCCGAACAATTGGACCATCTGCGCGATGCCCTGGCGAATGTCGAGGGTCAGCGGCGACAGGTCGAGCAGCGCCTGTGGCTTATCGGCAACAGTCGGTTGTGGCGTGGCCGCAACGCACTGATGCGCCTGATGGGCCAGGCACGGCGCGTGGTCGAGGTGCCTGCCCCGGTTGTCGAGGTGGATTGGCAGCCGGCACCCGCGCCGCAAGTCGACATCATCATCCCGGTCTACCGTGGCCTCGAGGAAACGCGCCGCTGCATCGAGAGCGTTCTGGCGCAGCCGCTGGCGACCCAGGTCGAGGTGATCGTGATCGAGGACGCCAGTCCCGAGCCCGAACTGGTGGCCTGGCTGGATACGATTGCCGATCGGGTCACGCTGCTGCGCAATGACAGGAATCTGGGCTTCGTCGGCACGGTCAATCGCGGCATGACACTGCACCCCGAGCGCGACGTGCTGCTGCTCAACAGCGATACCGAGGTGGCCGGCGACTGGCTCGACCGGATCCAGCGTGCCGCCTACGAGCATGCGCGCATCGCGTCGGTCACGCCCTTCTCCAACAGCGCCACCATTTGCAGCTATCCCGTGTTCTGCCAGGACAACGACCTGCCGGAAGGAATGAATACGGCGGCGATGGATGCCCTCTGTCAGCGCGCCAATGCCGGGCAGCGGGTCGATATTCCTACTGCGGTCGGTTTCTGCATGTACATCCGTCGTGACTGCCTGGACGACTGTGGGCTATTTAACGAGGAGCTCTTCGGCAAGGGCTACGGTGAGGAAAACGAGTTCTGCATGCGCTCGGCTGGCCGTGGCTGGCGCCATGTGCTGTGCGGCGACGTATTCGTCTATCACGAGGGTGGCGTCAGCTTCGCCGAGACTCAGAGCGAGAACCAGCGGATCGGACACCGGGCGCTCACGCGCCTCTATCCCGGTTACGACCTGATGATACGAGAGCATATCGCGGCAGATCCCGCCGCTCATATGCGATTCGCGATCGATATGCTCCGTGCCCGGGAGAGCGGTCGGCCGGTGGTTCTGATGATCAACCACGGACGTGGCGGCGGTACGGAAAAACATCTGCTCGATATGGCGGATGAAGTGGGTGAGCACGCAGAAATCTATCTGCTACGGCCTCAGGAGGAGGGCGGGTGCATTTCCCTGGGGCCCCTGAATGGTGGCAAGCGCGCGCGTCTGCTGTTCGAGCCGGGGCGCGATTTCCAGTTGCTGCTGGAGACATTGCGGGACCTGGGTGTATCGCGCATTCACTTCCATCACACCATCGGCGTGCATCTGCAGTTTCTCCTGCTGCCGGAGCAGCTCGGCGTTCCGTACGACGTTACCGTGCATGATTATTATCTGGCGTGTCCCCAGGTCACGCTGGCGGATGAGAAAGGGCGCTACTGCGGCGCGCCTGACGAGGCGGGTTGCAACACCTGCCTGGAACGCCGGCCGGCTCCGGGCGGTGCTGAAATCGCCGAGTGGCGGGTGTTCGGCACCCGCTTGCTCAATGGGGCGGAGCGCGTATTCGTGCCGAGCGCCGACAGTCTGAGTCGCATGAAGCGTTACTTCCCGGATGCGCACTTCATCCATGTATCGCACGAGCATGATTTGCCTCAACTCGTCCGCATACGTCCGCTGGAGGACGAGCGCCCACTGAAGGTGTTGGTGCTCGGTGCGCTGAGCGTCTTCAAGGGCGCGGACCTGCTGGAAGCGTGTGCGCTGGAGGCGCGCCGTCAGCGAGCGCCTGTCGAGTTTCATCTACTGGGTTTCGCCTATCGCCACCTTTCTTCATTCCCTGTCAGCAATCTGCATGTGCATGGAGCCTATGAAGACGAGCGGGTAGACGAATGGCTGGATGAGCTGCGTCCCGATGTGGTCTGGTTCCCTGGCAGCTGTCCGGAAACCTACAGCTACACGCTGTCTATCTGCATGCGTGCAGGGCTACCGGTTGTGGCTTCCGCCATCGGCGCGTTCCCTGAACGCCTGGCGGGTCGGCCGTGGAGCTGGTTGGTCGAGCCGGATCAGGACGCCGCCACGATGATGTCGCTGTTGCTGGAGATTCGCGAGCGGATACAGAGTGATCGCGCGCCGGAGCCGCAGGAAAGTTGGCTGCCGGCTGCCGATGGCTTCCGCTATGGCAGCGACTATGTCGTGGTATCTCCCGCGCCAGTCTCTCCTGCTCAGGTGGAGTGGGAGCGTCTGCATGCAGGCTGGTCGCATCTGGGCGTTGTGCAACAGGTGCTGCCGACGGCCCGCTTCCCCATTATCCTGCGTGTTCTGCAGCGCGTATTGGGATGGCGCTGGACGCATGGACTGGTGAACAGGGTTCCTGCAAGCTGGAAAGGCAGTATCAAACGAGTGCTCTGGCGCGCGTGAATATGGTGCTCTGCCCGAGCGGGTGCTGATGCGCTCATGGCGTGCCCTGTACGACGACGGTTACGAGAGGTCTGCAAGTGAAAGATCAGTTGGGCGATTGGCTGAAAGCCGCGGGAAAGCTGGCCGAGTCCGATCTGCAGCGGGCCATCCAGGTCCAGAAGGTGTCTGGCGGACAGCTCGGGAACATCCTCGTCCGCCTCGGCATGGTGTCCGAGCGCGATATCGCCGCGATCCAGGTGGAGCATTGCGGCTACCGCCTGATCGGTGTTGACGACTATCCCCGTGAGCCGGTCGTCGGCGCGGACCTGATCTCGCCGATGTTCATGCGCGAGCAGCACGTGCTGCCGCTGGCCGACGATGGCGAGCGCCTGCTGGTGGCGATGCTGGACCCGTCCGACGAATATGTCCTGCAGTCGTTGAACATGGCGACCGGACGCCGCGTGGAGTCGGTGCTCGCGCTGGCCTCCGAACTCGAGAATGCCTACGAGCGCCTCTATGGCGCAGGGGCGGCGAGGCCCGAAGGCGAGATCGATGCCGGCGACGAGAGTCTCGGTGCCCATGTCGACGATGTCGAGCGCCTCCGGGACATGGCCAGCGAGGCGCCAGTCATACGCCTGGTCAACGGCATCTTTTCGAGAGCGCTCGATAGCCGGGCATCCGATATCCACATCGAGCCTTTCGAGCACAACCTGATCATCCGTCTGCGTATCGATGGTGTTCTGCAGGAAGTGGAAAACTCACCTGCGGCGATGGCGCCGGCCGTGATCTCGCGCTTGAAGATCCTCGCCAAGCTGAATATCGCGGAACGCCGTTTGCCCCAGGATGGTCGCATCCAGTTGCGCCTGCAGGGCCGGGCCATCGATCTACGGGTCTCCACCGTGCCGACCATGCACGGCGAGAGCGTCGTCATGCGTATTCTGGACAAACAGAGCATGACGATCGACCTGGAGAGCATCGGGCTTTCCGAGCACGTCCTGCGTGACTTCAAATCGGTGCTGGAGCGCCCCAATGGCATCTTTCTCGTCACCGGGCCTACCGGTAGCGGCAAGACCACGACGCTCTATGCGGCGCTGTCGCGCCTCAACACGGTCGACCGCAAGATACTCACCGTCGAAGATCCGGTGGAATACCAGATCCAGGGTGTGAACCAGATCCAGACGGCGAGCAAGGTCGGTCTGGATTTCGCCAGTGCCCTGCGTTCCATCCTGCGTCAGGACCCTGATGTGGTGATGATCGGTGAGATGCGCGACAAGGAAACGGCCGGCATCGCCATCCAGGCTGCCCTGACCGGCCATATCGTGCTGACCACCCTGCACACCAACGATGCTCCCAGTGGTGTGACCCGCCTGCTCGACATGGGCATGGAAGACTATCTGCTCACCTCCACGATCAACGGAATCATGGCCCAGCGGCTCGTCCGCGTGCTGTGTCCGCATTGCCGACAGCCTCACCACATCGGTGGTGAAGAAATAGAGCACATGGGCGTTGCCCATTTGCTGCCGGAGGATTCCCATGGTGGCGTCGAGGTATGGACGGCGGGAGCCTGCGATGCCTGTGCGCATACGGGATATCGCGGGCGCATGGGGATACACGAGTTGCTGATCATGAACGATGAAGTGCGTAACCTGGTGCTGCAGCATGCCAGCAGCGAGCAGATCTATCGCGTGGCACGGCAGCAGGGCATGCGCACCATGTTCGAAGATGGTTTCCTCAAGGTCCTGCAGGGGCTGACGTCCCTCCCGGAAGTTCTCCGCGTAGCCCAACCCGGCCGCTAACCGAAGGCTTGCCATGGCTCAATTCAAGTACAAGGCTCTCGATCGCAACGGCAAGAGCGTAGACGGGCTGGCTGAAAAGGCTTCCGTATCCGAGGTCGCGGACTGGCTGGCGCGCGAGGGCCTGGTGCCGTTGAGCATCCAGCCGGCGACCAGGGTCGCCGCCAATGCTGCCCAGGGCGGAGGGCCGGGCAAGGTTCGCCGTCGGCGCATGAATGATCGCGATAGGGTCCTGCATTTCACGCGCGAGATGTCGGTGATGCTCTCGTCCGGTCTGCCGCTGGACAGGAGCCTGAGCATCCTTGAGGAGCTTGCCGACGAAACCGGCAAGCAGATGGTCGGCGATATCCGGGCGGCCGTGCGCAAGGGGCGGACGCTGGCGGACGCCTTTGCCGAGCGCAAGGAGTTCTCGCCGTTCTACATCAGCATGATCAAGGCCGGTGAGGCGAGTGGCTCCCTGGAGTCGTCGATGACCAGGATGGCCGAGTATCTGGAGCGGGCGAAAGCCATGCGCCAGATGGTGTTTTCGGCGCTGACCTACCCGGCGATCCTGTTCACCGTCGCTATCCTGTCGCTGGTGTTCCTGCTGGCCTATGTAGTGCCGAGCTTCTCCGACCTGTTCTCGGACATGGGAGGGCAGTTGCCCGGCCCCACTCGCTTCGTGATGAACCTCGGCGACTTCATGGCGAGCTGGTGGTGGCTGGTGCTGCTCCTGCTCGGCGGGCTCTATTGGGGAGCGCTCAAGTTGTGGCAGGACGAAGGGCTGCGCCAGAAGCTGGACGCCCGTAGCCTCACCTGGCCGCTGATCGGCGATCTGGTGCGCAATATCGACACCAGTCGCTTTGCGCGGACGCTGGGCGTCCTGCTGCAGGGCGGTGTTTCGCTGGTCAATGCGTTGGTCATTGCGCGCGAGGTAATCGGCAATCGCACCCTGCGCAAGGATCTGGACAACGCCAGCGCCGTTCTGCGCGAGGGGCGCTCCCTCAGCGGTGCACTTCTGGAGAGCGGGCGCTTCCCCACCCTGGCATTGCACATGGTGCAGGTCGGGGAGGAAACCGGGCGGTTGGAGGACATGCTGCTCAAGGTCGCCAGCATCTACGAGGATGAGGTGAGTTCGGTGATCAAGCGCCTCCTGGCGCTGCTGGAGCCCGCCCTGATCCTGAGTCTGGGGGTGATGATCGCCGGTATCATCATCTCTATCCTGCTAGGTATACTGGGCGTCAACGATCTGGTCGGATGATCTTCCGTTCAGAAAATCCGCGACTTTCGACAGGCACGGCAAGGAACCGACGGGACGGGGTGCAGTCATACCCGGCCTGGGCCAGCCGCCTTTTTCGCCCCCCATTCGTTGTACGCGAGGATCCCGCAATCGTGATGAAATCCATCGAGCGCCGCCAGCGCGGCTTCACTCTGATCGAGCTTCTGGTCGTTCTTGTCATTCTAGGTCTGCTGATGTCCGTGGTCGGCCCGCGGGTAATGAAGTATGTCGGTGGTGCCAAGGGCGATACGGCCCGCATGCAGGTTCAGGAGCTGGCCTCGGCTCTGGACATGTACCATCTGGAGGTCGGGCGCTACCCTTCCAACGACGTGGGCCTGCGTGCCCTGGTCGAGCGCCCCTCCGGCGTCGATCGCTGGAACGGCCCCTATCTGCGCAAGTCGAACATTCCCAAGGACCCTTGGGGCAATGACTACATCTATCGCGCTCCCGGTCAGCACGGCCCATTCGACCTCTACTCCAACGGCGCCGATGGGCAGCCGGGTGGCGAAGGCGAAGATGCCGATATCGTCAGCTGGGAGTGATCACAGGGCGCCCGAATCGGGATTCACCCTGATCGAGGTGCTGGTCGTTCTGGTCATCCTGGCGCTTGCCATGGCGGTGGTCGTCCCCGCCATCAGCAAGGGCGTGGGCGGTTCGCTGGACGACGCTGCCCGAGATGTGCAGCTGGCCTTGCGCAAGGCCCGCTCGGAAGCGGTGATGGCGCAGCGAAGTACGGCAGTGCTGCTGGATGTCGAAGGCAAGAAGTTCAGGTTGGAGCGTAGCGCGCGCCAGGTCTCCCTCCCCGGATCAATCGCACTCAATGCTCGCGTTGCCGAGACTGAGTTGAAAGATGGTGTCGCTGGCATCCGCTTTTTCCCCGATGGCTCCTCCACGGGCGGTGCGTTCAGTCTGGCCCGTGGGGACAGCCACATGAACGTCAATGTGGACTGGCTGACCGGTCGTGTTTCCATCGATCGGAACGATGAATGACTCATGACGCGGCAGCGTGGATTTACCATTCTCGAGGTTCTGGTCGGTTTCCTGATCAGTGCGCTTCTCCTCAGCGTCATTCTGAGTGCCTTTTCCAACGGCATGACGAATCTGGCGCGTGCGGATCGCTATAGCCAGGCTGCGCTGGTGGCCCAGTCCCGGCTAGCCGAGATCGGCATCAGCAGCCCCTTGGTCGAAGGCTCCTACCAGGGGCATGACGAAGCGGGCTATGCGTGGCAGGTGGCTGTCGTGCCCATGGACTGGGAGTTCGCTCCGCAGCTTCGAGATCAGGGGGCTGTCCTTTACCAGGTGCAGGTCGTTGTCAGCTGGCGTGTCGCTGGCAGGGTGAGTCGCTTCGTCTTGTCGAGCCTGCGTATTGCCAATCAGGATGCGGGTTCATGAAGGCGGCGCGTGGCTTCACCCTCGTGGAAGTGCTCATCGCCCTGGTGCTTGCGGGGCTGCTCGTCGTCGTCCTGTTTGGTGGTTTTCGCGCGGGCATTCGCAGCTGGCAGCTGGCGGAGCAGCATACGGCTTCCGTGGAGGAGCCGCGGCAGCTCAGTGCCCTCCTTTATCGCCATCTCGGGCAGCTGTTGCCTGCCGAGTTTCCGCCCGACAGTTCCGGGCGGGGTGCCCCCGCCTTTGTCGGGGAGCCGGAACGCATGCGTTATGTCGCTCCTCTGTCCATGTCCGCAGGAGGCATTCCTTATATCTTCGAGCTGAGCAGCGATGGCTCGGGGGTCTGGGTGCGATTCGCGCCTTATGAGGCAGGCAAGGCTGCAGATGATCTGCTTGCCAGCGTGGAGCCGCAGCTCGTCAGCTCTTCTCTGCATCTGACCTTTCGTTATTTCGGGCCGGCAGAAGAGTGGGATGACTCGGGCAGTCAGTGGACCGATGTCTTCAGTCGCATCGGCTCGGTGCCGCAGCTGGTTTCGGTTCGGGTCGACGGTGTACGCAAGGGGTGGCCCGAGTTGGTCCTTCCTGTGAGCTTGATGGAGCCGGTAAGTGAATAGTCGCGAGCGCGGGGCGGTGCTCATCGTCGTGCTCTGGGTGCTGGCTCTGCTGGTCGTGCTGCTGGCGGCGTTCAGCAGCTCCGTTCGAGTGGACAGGCAGGTTTCTTCGGAGCTGATCATTCGCGCAAAGGGGAGGGCGGCCACCGATGCCGTGCTGGCCTACCTGAGCGCCATGCATCGTCTGGGTGGCGACCAGTGGACGGAACTTCCCGGGCAGGTCCTGCTGTTGCCCGGGGCTGACCGGGCACGCTTTCGCATGATTCCGGAGGAGGCGTATGTCAGCCTTGCCGGAGCATCCCCCGAACTGCTCGGTCTGCTCCTGGAAGGGATATCCCCCGATGGCGTCGACTCGGCGATGCTGGTCGAGAGTATTCTCGCTCGCCGCCAGGGATTACCGCCTGATGAAGATGGTTCCGAGGTTCCCTTCTCCCCACTGCGTTCGATAGACGAGTTGCTTTTGCTGCCTGGCTTCAACCGCGAATTGCTCGATCGTCTGGCGCCGCTGGTTACGGTCGACAGTGCCCACGAGGGCGTGGCTGTCGAGTTTGCCTCATGGCCATTGCTGCGCGTGCTGGCAGGCGATCGGGCGGCTGATCTGTCTGATCGTCGTGCGGACGAGTCCTTTCGGGCTACGGACTATGTCTCGCCAGAGCTGGCAGCGGCCCCGGGGGGCTCTTTGTACCGCCTGCAGGTCGAGGTGGGGGAGAGGCCTGACCGTCGCAAGATCGAGGTGACCGTGATGTTTGGCGAGGGTAAGGACGGCTATCGGATCGTTCGTTGGAATGAGTATACTGCCCGTTTTGATCTGGACTGACTGGCATGAAGTTTGAGGTCGGCAGCCTGACGCTCTTCGGTATCGATATCGGCCGTCTGGGGCGCTGGTGGTGGCAGGGCTTGAGCGCCGGGCGCGCGGCCGAGATCGTCGATTATTTTCTGCGCCCCTCTCCGCGGGTGCTCGTTTTCGTCGAGGGCTCCTGGCTCGTCGTCTATCGCCCTGAGCGGAGCGGGATGGTCGAAGTCGCTCGTCTTGCCATGGATGCACTGGGCGACGACGAGATGCATGTCCGCGCATCGCTGCTCCCGCCCCGTGCTTCGTCCTCGCTCGCCCAACTGGAGCTTGTCCTGCCTGCGGACCGGGTGTTGCGCAAACAACTGGTGCTGCCCGCGGAGGCGAGAGGGACTCTGCGAGAGGTCGTGGGTTATCAGTTGCCCAGGCTGACTCCCTTTTCTCTCGACAAGCTCTACTACGACGTCGTTGCTGATGAAAAGGTCGAGAATCAGTTGGATGTCGATATTCTCGCCGTGCCATGCGCCTACCCGGACCCCCTCATCGAGCGGATAGAGAGGGCGACCGGTCTGCGCGTTTCCCGTCTGGGCGTGGAGGATGTGCCTGGTGCGAACCTGTTCGGTCGTCAGCGGGTGCCGGGGCGCTGGTGGCGGCGTCTGAATCTCAACAGCTGGCTTCTCATTCTGTTGCTCCTGGCCATGGTGGCGGCGGCCATTGCCCCCCTATTGAAGGAGCGGCAACTGGTCATCGAGCGCAAGCAGGAAATAACGGCTCTGACTGCCAGTGTCAGAGACCTGATGACCCGCAAGGAAAACCTGGAAGCCAGTCTGTCGGGGTTGAATCATATCGTTGCCAAGCGAGCCAGCCAGCCGTTGCCTTCGGAGGTTCTGGCCGAGCTCACCAGATTGGTGCCTGACGACATCTACATCACGAGCCTTCGTATACAAGGCAGCAATCTGACCATAAATGGTTTTGGCAAGGGGGTTGTCGATCTGATTTCACGACTCAATGAGTCGGAGAAGTTCTCCGATGCGCGTTTCACCGCACCTGTCAGCCGCAATGCCCAAACGGGCCTCGATCAGTTTGCCGTCAGCATTCAGTTGGTGGGAGTGGTGAGCAAGCAGCTTGCGGATGGTGATTCTCGATGAGTCGCGTATTCGGCAAATATCAGGCGCTGCTGAGTTGGCTGTTGCTGTGTGTTGTCATTTTATTTGCAGTGTTGGTTGTTTCAGGGCCTTTGCTGGAGCACCACGACAAGTACAGCTTCGAATTGACCAAGGATGGGCGTTTGCTACAGCGCCTGCAGGCTCTGGCCAATTCGCGCGATGAGCTGGAGGACGCTTCCGAAAGATTTGCCCAGCAGGGATTGTCCGAATGGGTGTATTCGCCAGAGATGTCGGCCTCGGCCGTCGAACTGGCCATACAACGGAGAGTATCCGAGGTCATCTCGTCGGCTGAAGCGGATGTTCGTAGTATCGCGCCCATAGATGCCAAGCGTAGAGACGGCTACATGGTCGTCGGTGTGCGTGCCCAGTTTGGCGGGGGGCTTGGCTCGGTCATGTCCAGTCTGCAGATGCTGGAGCAGGGCAGGCCGCTCCTTGTGCTGGACGATCTTCTTATCACGCCGAGCGCAGTGAGGCGGGGCAGGCGCGGCGAGGGAGCTCAGCAGGCTGTGGATGCTCAGGTTTCCATTTTGGCATTTCTCCCTATACCGGCTGCCGAGGATGTGCAATGAAGCGAGTACATCTTTCCGAGACTCGCCTCACGCTGCTTTTGCTTGTGTTGATCGCATGTTTTCTGGCGTTGGCTTTCCTGCTCTGGTTGAAAACCGAAAGCGAGTCTGTCCGGGTTCCTTTGCTTCCGGAGTTTCAGCTGCCGGTCTTGAATGGCTCGGAAGTCGGGCAAGACAATATGGCGGTGGTTATCGAGCGTCCCCTGTTTTGGGTGGGACGCAGGCCATTGGAGATCCAGGAGGGTGCTTCATCTCAGGTGGTGGAAGCCAGCTCCGATGGTATCAAGGTACTTGGTACCCTTTTGCAGGGAAATACTCACTTCGCTCTGCTTTCAGTTGGAGGTGAAGTGGTGCGTGTAAGTGTGGGAAGTGAGCTGCCTGGCGGATGGAAAGTGACTTCTGTTAAGTCTGGCAAAGTAAGTATGGATAATGGCTCTCGTATTACAGAGGTAGAAGTGACTCGGCCGCGTAGTGATGCGGTTCATTTGGAACGCCTGAGTAATTAACGGATTTCAGATGCGGAGCCCGGCCTCTTCACTGGCTACCCTTTTCGAAGTTTAGAGTGTGATTAATGAACAGGATCAATATGCTGACTTGGCGCCCGGCTCAATTTCCGCTTAGTGCTCTGTGTGCGGCACTTCTTCTGGCCGGTTGTTCGGCGCTCCCATCTGCTCCTGAGAAGAAGGAGGAGCCGCCGAAGATCGTTCGCACCAATATGGAGTCGCCGCCTGTCTTTAATGACGAGCCCTTGAATGAGCCTCCGAAGGTGGGGCGTACCTTGTTGGAGCAGAAGGGGGATAACCAGTATGTAGCCCCTGTCAGGCGCGAGCAGTCGACGCAGGGAGGGCCATTGGTCAATGTCAAGTTCGAGTCGGCGCCCATGCTGGAAGTGGTTGCCGCAGTTCTGGGCGATATGCTCAAGGTTCCCTACACGATCGAAGGTGCCGTGGAGGGAAATATCACTCTGGTTTCCAGCGATCCTGTGCCTGAGTCTGCCCTTATAGAGATGCTGGAGTCCTTGCTTGAATCCAGGGGCGTCGCGATGCTCAAGGGGGACGGGGGGATTTATCGCATCGGTCCGGTTGCGCAATTGCGCAAGGATGCCCCGGTGGTGCCCAAAAGTTCTGATACCGGTCGAGGCTACTCGGTGCAGATCGTCCCTCTGCGCTATCTGACGGCAGGGGAGGCGTTGAAGATCCTCGAGCCGTTGGGCATGAAGGAGAATGTGCTTCGGGCCGATCCAGTACGCAATATCCTCATGCTTGGGGCTTCTGCGCCGCAGATGCAGAATGCCCTGCGCACCCTGCAGACGTTTGATGTGGATGTCCTCAAGGGAATGTCCTTTGGCATTTATGAAGTGCTTAATCTGGATGCCAAGCTGGTCGTCGAGCGCTTCAATTCATTGCTTGGCAATAATAATGAAGAGGGTTCTTCTTCGATGGGCGCGGCCAAGCTGGTGGCGATGGAGGAGATAAACAGTGTGATGGTCATAGCTGCCCGCTCCGAGCAGCTCGTCACTATAGGCAGCTGGATCAAGCAACTCGATCGTCTGGGTATGAACGACAGTAGCGATCAGTCTGCACAAATGTATGTCTATAGCGTTCAGAACGGTGAGGCCAAGGTTCTTGCCAATTTGCTGGGGCAGATCTTTGGTGGAAAGACCACTGGCGATACGGCTTCGACCACCAGTGGTTCTACCGCACCTGGTCTGACGCAGGCGGAGGCTGGCTCTGAGGATGGAAGTTCGTCGAGCCTTTCTTCCCTGCAGAGCCCGAAGAGTGGCGGTGTTACCAGCACGACGACCGAGGCTGGCAGTCGAATAGTGGCGGATGAAAGCACCAACAGCCTTCTGGTCATGGCTGCACCCAGAGAATGGCAGAGCATTCGTTCCGCGCTTGAGAAGATAGACAAGACGCCTGCCCAAGTCCTTGTAGAGGTTTCCATCTGGGAAGTGACCCTCAATGACAAGCTCAATTATGGTGTTGAGTGGTTCTTCAATACGCACGCGGGCGGCGGGGATAACGTTATGGGCGGCGGCCGGCTTTCCATGAATGATGGGGGGACTGTCGGGCGGAGTGCTCCGGGGTTCTCCTATATCTTTACAGGCGGGGACTGGCGAGCGGTCATCAATATGCTCTCCAGCACATCTCGGGTTAAGTCGCTTTCTTCTCCGTCCATTCTGGTTCTGGACAATCGTGAAGCAAGTATTCAAGTCGGTACCCAGCAGCCAATCTCTACTGGAACTACTACATATCCCAACAGTGGTAGCGATGCGACCAGTACGCAGAACTATACCTTGAAGGACACTGGCGTTCAGTTGAAGGTCAAGCCGCGTGTGAACTCTGGTGGTTTGGTTCTGATGGATATCCAGCAAGAGGTTACTGATGTCGGCGCTCAGGATGAGGTTACCAGGCAGCGCAGCTTCCTCAAGCGTACCGTGGAAAGCTCGGTTGCCATTCAGAGTGGGGATACGATCATTCTCGGAGGGTTGATTCAAGACTCTCAGAATGATTCCGATGGCGGCGTGCCGTACTTGCATAAATTGCCCATCATTGGGCCTCTTTTCGGTACCAAGGGCGAGAATGGTCTGCGTACCGAGTTGCTTGTGACTATTAGTCCGCGTGCGGTCACCCAATACAAGGACTTCGAGCGTATTGGTCAGGAGTTCCAGCAGAAAATGCGTGGCGTGACGGATTCTTTCAGGGCGGAGCTTGAAGCTCGTCCTTAATCTACGTTGGATATTGATTGGAGGTTTTGATGGTTTCGCGTTTTATTGGGGTTTCCTGTGTTCTTCTGGCATTGACCGCCTGTAGCGCTTTTCAGCCAAAAGACGATGCAACCGTAGTGGCCGAGCGCTCGCAAGCGAGAATGGATGCCTTGAAAACCGCGGATTTCGAGGGCGCCTATGCATTCATGTCGCCTGGCTACAGGTCAACCAATACCCTGGAGCGTTTCAAGGCCAGCTATGCCGGTGGTGTGGTTCGGCTGGAGTCCGCGTCGGTGTCGGATGTGCAATGTGAGGAGGACGCCTGCGTCCTGCAGGTCAAGGCCAGCTATTTCTATCGAGGCAAACAGCAGGCTCTCAAGGGTGGGAAGCCGCTTCTGCTTGATCGTGTCAATGAGGAGCGCTGGATCAAGACCGATGGCCAATGGTGGTACGTCCAGATGCAATGAGTATCTGGTGGTGTCTGATGTCGTTCAGTTAACAAAACGCCGCAACTCATTCGCAGAGTCGCGGCGTTTTTGTTCTGGCGGCATCACTGAGGCGAGCGCTTTCCCATTCGGGGCGTGTCTCAAGGCTGCGCCGTCGGTATCTTGTAATGCACAAACATATTGGAAACCTGTGTGCCTTCCAGCGGGAGCGGGCGTCCGTGAAGAAGCCTCGCTCCCTCGTACAGGACCATATCCCCTGGTTCGAGAGTCAAATGGTAGTGGCGTCCATAATGGTCTTCTATCTCTAGGGGCCAAGCGGATTGAATGTCTTGAGAGACATTGATAATAGCGCTAGCTACATGAGTGATGCCCCGATCCCTGTGCATCTTGAGCACCGCGCCTGAAAGATAGCGTCGGATGCCAAACACGAAAGTCGGTACGACTGAAGTTCCTATCCAGGCTTCTACGACTGGCTGCAGAGTATTGTGCACATCCTGCTTCAGCTCGTCCGGCAGGGGGATCAGTTCGCTGGCTGGTTTCCCGCCAGCCGCATCAATGAAGCCAGGCACCCGCTCGTCCACAGTTGTGGCCTGATTGTTCTTATAGAATTCGAGAATCCTGCCAAACAGCGCATCTGGGACTC
Source organism: Pseudomonas sp. GD03875 (assembly GCF_029840585.1). NCBI lineage: Bacteria > Pseudomonadati > Pseudomonadota > Gammaproteobacteria > Pseudomonadales > Pseudomonadaceae > Pseudomonas > Pseudomonas sp. GD03875. The sequence goes on from NZ_JAOCCV010000028.1 coordinate 44,895, forward strand.
TCGTCTTGAGAAAGCCGGACTTGGTATACGGATGCAGGTATTCATTGGGGGTCTTGGTGAACATGGGGCTATTGCCCTTGTCACGGAACCACTTGGTGAGCACCATTTTGTAGCCGGTTACGACAGGCTTGCCCCAGTGCATCGTATTGGGGTTCGGTGTCCCGTCGGCAAGCAGATTGTTCCAGATTACCGCGTCGCCCTGGCTTGGCCTGAATTCCTGTTCCAGCGCGGTAAAGAATGTCTCTCCTCCTTCCTGTGTGGTGTTGAGATAGATCATGAAGGTCCAGGTTCTCTGGCCTCTGCCTCTGGCATAGGTTTCGAACTCGGCTGTATTGGGCTCGAAGTAGTCGGTATGGGCTTTGAACTGCTGCCCTACATCGTAGCGCTGTGCCTGTATGGGTTCTGCCCATGATGGGTCAATGCCCATGACCTGGCAGATACGCCTCTCGATATCTTCCACCAGCGGGTGCCGAATGAGGCCTAGATCACAGGTCCGACTGGTTCTGAATCCCTCGTACTCCCCTTTATCGTTCGTTGTCGTCGAGGCCCGAAGATGCTGGTTGGCCAGGAGGATCAGCTCGATGCACTCCTCTTCGCTCAGGAAGCGTCTCACGCGCATGAGTTCCGCCTTCTCTTGAGTGTCCATCACTTCGGCAAAGGGAACGTGAACCTTATCGAGGGCGTGGGTGAGTTCCGTTTCTTCAGGGGCATACGTGCGTGGAGCGGAAGGCGGCGGACTGATGGGGGGCGGAGCATTCAATGCCAGGCGGGCAATCTCCGGTGAAAAGCCGTTCTCGATGAGGATTTCTAGAATGCCCTCCTTGGAGCACCCACGGCTGATGTTGTGGTCGATCCAGTCGCGCCAGCTACTGTCCAGCTCTCTCGTTTGCATGTGGAAAATTCCGCAATTTTACAGTCGATGATATATGAGACCGCTCTGGATTATCTCGCACGGGAGAGGGGGGCTTGCGGTCGGTCGGCCAGTGGTCTGCGCGCATAGGGTGGCGGGACAGACCTCGAATGCCCTCTGCATTACAATGCCCCAAGAATGTTTTAGGTGGGAATGCATGGCCAGCTCTTATCAAGTCGAATCGGCGAGTGCGCAGGATGTCAGCACAGTACTGCAGGATTCGGTACTGACGGTGATCGTTCCTCTCTGGGGAGAGGAGGCTCAGATCATTCGATGTGTTGAGGGGTTTCGGCTGGGTTTGGAAGGTACTGCCCGGTCCTCAATGGAGGTTGTTCTAGAGTATGGCGCCTCTTCCTGGGGGGGGTGGTCCGAAGATTTGCAGCAGGCGATTATGTCTACTGGCTTTCGCTTGGTAGAGCGGAAAAAGGGAGTGGAAGTCGTCGAGTCGCTCAGGTCCATTCTGATGGCGGTAGAGGAGGGAGATGTTCTGCTGCTGGATGCGGGCGTGGACTGCGCTGGCGGCTTGGTTAACCGCTTGCGGATCGCGGCAAGATCTCGCTTCGGCGTGGGGGTTGTTGTGCCCTTCTCCAGTCGTGCAGGGCTGTATGGTGTGCCGGCTGCCTTGAGCTGTGACAGCAATGTCTCTTCACGCTTTGGTGCTGCGGCTGCTGAGGTCAATGCAGGGGTTCATCTTGAGGTGCCGCTCGGGATGGGGCCCTGCCTGTTTCTTACTGGTCAATGCATCAATTTGATGAAGGGGGCTGATTTCTCCTTCTCCCTGGGGTATGGCGGCGAGTCTGGTTTGGGTTTTCAGGTGCATGTGCCGGGGTTGCTCCATTTGCTTGCCTGTGATGCTTTTGCTGGTTGCTTGGGTTCGGGCGGTATTGATCGGGGAGGTCGCCTAACCTTGGAGTGGATGGGGGGTAGGGCCGGAGGCCCTGATGTAGATGTAGCTAGATGGTTACGCTTTGATCCTGCTTGTATTCCGCGTATCGCCTTGACGCTGCAGGCCATCAGATCTGCGGGGTTGCCCGTGATTCTGCAGGTTCTGCATCGCATCGGTGGTGGAGTTGAGCGGCATGTTAAAGAGTTGGTCGGGGTTTCGTGCTCAAGGGCCTGGAGCCTGGTAATGCGCCCGATGGCTGGGCGGAGAGGGGTATCTATAGCCCTGGATGCCAGTGAGTGGAGTGATCGTCTGGTTTTCAAGTTGCCAGATGAAAGCAAAGAGTTAACGGCGTTTCTTCGGGGCATGGGAGTCTGTCGCATCCATGTTCATCACGCCTTGGGATTCCATCCCTCCGTTTGGGGATGTTTGGGGGATCTGGGGGTGGATCTCGACCTGACGTTGCATGATTACACCATCATTCAGGGCAGCCCTACGTTGACCGGCCGGCAGGGGGGGTACATCGGTGCCGCTGCACCTGTTGGAGCTTATGAGATGATCGATGCAGAGCAGTCGACTGTGCTGCGGGCGCTGGTTGCGCGATCAGCTCGCTGTTTTGTACCCAGCGAAGATATGAAGCGCCGGCTGCAAGAGTCGCTGCCGTCGTTGGTTTGTAGCTATCACGCCCATCCAGACAGAGAGATCTTTGGTGCCTATCCTGCGCCTGTTGCTCCGCGTTTGAGTGGAGGAGAGCCGCTACGTGTGCTGTGCTTGGGCGCCCTCGGGCGTGAAAAAGGCATGGAAGTATTGCGTGATGTAGCCCTGTTGGCTCGCGGTCGGAAATTGCCCATCAGCTTCATGCTGCTGGGTAGTGCTCATATGCCGCTGGGTGGTGGTGTCCAGTTGCTCGGCAAATATTCCGACTCCGAGCTCGCGGAGTTGCTTGAGCGCCATCGTCCCCATGTGGTCTGGTTCCCTGTGCGATGTCCAGAGACATGGAGCTATACCCTGAGTGCCGCCTTGGAGGCCGGGTTGCCAATTCTGGCAAGCGCCATCGGGGCGCTGCCGGAGCGTCTCCAGGGGCGCCCCCTTACTTGGCTCTCTGCGCACGACGCATCGACCGAGGACTGGCTCGAGAAGCTGGCGAAAATTGATAAGTGCCTGCGTGAGCTTGAAAGGCCTCCTCTTTCTTGGTTGCAGGAAGAGCCGCAGCCTTTCTATAGAGAGTGCTATGCGGCAAATCTGACTGCTTCTTGTCTGCCTCCCGTGGCCATGTTCGGGAGTGGCTTTCTGGGGCGTCATGGGCGATCCCCGTGGGTCCCACTTGATCAGAGTGGATGGCGTCGCAAGCTGCTCCTCATCGCACTGCGTGCTCGAGCGTGGGCGCCGCTGGCCGGTTTGCTCTCGTGTGTGCCTTACAATATGCAGCGCCGTATCAAGCGCTTCTTGTCGGTAGAGCCTTTGCATTGACCGATGATGTGGGTACTACGCGGGGTGAGTGACTGGCGGTAGTTTAGGGGGAGATTGGCCTGCGGCGGCTTGGTCAGAAGAGGTGTGCGCCTCGGCGCCATAGGTGCAGAGGCTCATAAAGGCTGGTCAGCTTGAATTTCACTTCTTGGGTTGTGCTGCCGAGGGGGCATGCCTATACTAGAAGAGCTACAGCGCACTTGCAGCAGCTAAAGCTTTGATGACGCGTGTTGGTTAGGGGCTTATCTGAGTGGGGAGACATCCTCAGGAAGATAAGCCCTTAATTTTTTGCGCTGAATGGGCTTGCGGGGGGGGGGCTCCTCTGTGGCGCTTCAGTATCTCGCGCGCGCCTCCCTTGCAGTCTTTCATAGGTGGCCTTTGATGAAAAAACTCGGGTGCGAATGTGCTTTGATCCTGATGCCTGCCTTGTTCGGGGCTCTGGGGCGACCTTGGCTTCGCCTGCGAATGTTGACGTAACCCCGCAATTTTTCGTACTTTAATCGCGATGTGGGCTTGCAATGGGGGATGTGGCTCGATAGCATTCATCTGCGCTTTGTAAGCACTCTTGCAAAAAAGCTGTAACAACACGTCAAAATCAGGCTAAAAAGGAATCCCTGCAAAATGAAAACGTCTTTGGCAAAAGCCGTTGCATTGGCCGCTACCCTGGGTGCCGCCGCATCTGCTCACGCAGTGAACGTAGACCCGAATGGTCTGGGTCAGGTTCTGCTGTATCCGGTATACACCGCTGATAACGGCAACTACACCGCTATCCACGTAACCAACACCACCAACCTGACCAAAGCCGTCAAGGTGCGTTTCGTTGAGGGTATGAACTCGGCAGAGGTTCTCGACTTCAACCTGTACCTGTCCCCGGAAGACGTATGGACCGGTATCGTTGAGCGTACCGCTGACGGCGCCAAGCTGAAGACCTTTGACACTTCCTGCACCGTGGGTACCGTCAGCTCTTCGGGTGTCAACTTCCGTGATATCGTATTCGCTGGTGACTCCGTAAAAGGTCCGGCGCGTACCCGTGTTGGTCACGTAGAAGTCATTGAAATGGGTGTGTTCGAGGGTTCCCCGATCACTAACGCTGGTGCACTCGCAGGTGCCATCAAGCACACTGCAGCTGGCGTTCCGGGTAACTGCGGTCTCATCACCTCCACCTTCACCGGCGCTAGCCCGGCTTGGCTGCCGGCCAACTACGCTACTCAGGCGCAGCTGGCTGCACCGACTGGTGGTCTGTACGGTTCCGCCAACATCGTGAACGTTGAAGCTGGCACTGAAATCGGCTTCGATGCCGTTGCTCTGGCTGAGTTCAACACTCTTCAGGCTCACTCCAAGCCGGGCGATACCCTGCCGAGCCTCGTTCAGTCTGAGGACTTTGCTGCCTTCCCGGATGGCACCACCGATACCTTCACTAACGGTATCGATGCAGTTAGCGCCATTCTGGCCAAGACCAGCATCTCCAACGACTACGCTGTAGGCGCTGGCCTGAACGCTCAGACTGACTGGGTTGTTACCTTCCCGACTAAGCGTCACTACGTGAATGGCACCCCGGGTGTAACTGTGCCGGGTGGCGTGCAGTATCTCGCTCAGCCGCCGTTCACCACTGGTTGGAATAGCGCCATTTCTGAGGCTTGCGAGCCTGTAACCATCAACTACTGGAACCGCGAAGAGCTGCCGGGCTTCGTAGAGAGCGACGACTTCTCGCCGCAACCGGAAGCTGAAGGTGTGGCTCTGTGCTACGAAGCTAACATCATCGGCTTCGGCAACAGCTCTATCGCCAGCAACCTGCTTGGCGGTGCCGGCTTTGTTCGCCGCGATGTTGACCTGAAATCTCACGAAACCGGCTGGGCGCGTATCGGTCTGTTGGCAAGCCCGACTTCCAACGTCATCACCGGTAGCACTGTTTCGGCTCTGGGTCTGCCGGTAGTTGGCTTTGCCATGACCGCTATCCAGAACGGTGATGTTGGCGGCCTGCTGTCCAACTACGCTGGTGCTTGGGTACACAAGTCTACCGTTAGCGTGCAATAAGCACAGACGGTATTCTTGCAGTAACAAAGAGGGGGGGCGAAAGCCCCCCTTTTTTATTTGCTGATGCTCCGGTTGTGCGTATTGTGTGCGCCGATATTCTGCGCACTCTTCCCTCAGTGCTGAGTTGCTGCACCGTGCTATGCCTGATGGAGTCGTTATTTCCGAGCAGGTGGGAATTCAGCGTATTCGCAGTGCTTGGCTCCTCCGTCACGCAGGCGGTAGATGGCTTTCTTGCTTCCTTTTGTCCTCTCTTGGGCGCCATTCATCCGAGCCTTGCTCGGAGTATTTCTGCCTGTGGGCTTTCCTGCGCAAAATCCGTTACTATTAGAGCGTTGAGGCCCGACACTAGGGTGGGCGCTTCTCTAATGTAAAGGTGGGAATGATGAGAATAATCAAGCCATTGCTGGGCGTATCCGTCGTATACCTTGCTGCCGGCAGCGCCGCCGCCCAGCCTGGCGAGTTCAAGATAAATGACGTCGTGTGTGGTACTTATGCAAGCGCCACTGTTCAGGCCGATGGGGCCTTGGCGATTGACGGAGTCAATGTTACCAATGCAGCCTGTGAGCTGGGTGTAACGCCGACCCCTAGCCCGACGCCAACTCCGAGCCCGACACCCACTCCGAGCCCGACACCCACTCCGAGCCCGACACCCACTCCGAGCCCGACGCCAACCCCGAGTCCTACGCCTACGCCCACACCGCCTGGCGGGACGATTGACAACACAGCTGACATCTTCTGGGGGCCTTTCACTCAGGTGCTGAAAGCGGTAGTCGGCCCCGATTATGTTGCTTATCCAGTCAATATGGCTGCTTTGGCCGATAACTCCAGCAAATATGGCCAGTTGAGTAGCATCAATGGTGCGACTAGCCCAATTTACAGTAGGGTCATTTCGATATCGCAGAACCCTGGCGACTTCTCTAGTTCTTTGGGGCGCTGCATGAGCAGCTATGCTGCAGAGGTTAGTGTGAACTGGACGCACGAGAGTTCGCCGCCGGCTAGGCGCGCCAGTAACTGCAAGCTGCCGACGACGGGCACAATGTACATTAATGTGTCCCATATCAACCCGGCTACCAGTGTAAGCAGTTGCTCGTCGGGTAGGAATTGCTCCTACAAGTTGAGTAATACGCCTAGCCAATAATCCCAGCTGTTTCGGAGCGGGCGTCTCGTCATGGGGCGCCCGTGCCGTTTAATCTATATAAATATCTTTCTCTTTGTTCGTATTGTTCAGAGGTTTTCATGCTAAAGCGGTCCGTACTTTCACTCCTGACAATTGCAGTTTTCCCCGCCGTGGCGTTGGCGGGGGACGCCGGTGTGCTAATTCGTGGCGAGAAAGCGACTATCAAGGCTGATGAGTATCGGTTGCTTATCGAAGGAACACTGAACGACAGCCAGAAGACGGAGTTGTTGGGAAGCGAGCAGAAATATCGCGAGTACCTCGCCAATTACTATCTCATTCGCGAACTAGCGGCTGAGGCTGCTGCCAAGGGTATCGGGCAGGATGCTGCGACCCGCCAGCGCTTGCAGTATGAGCAGGAGCGGACTCTTGCCAATCTGTATCTGGTTCGCCTAGGCGAAGACGCGAAAAAGCCCGATTTCGAACAGCTCGCCAAGGAGCGTTATTTGGCTGAAAAGGAAAGCTATAAGGTGCCCGAGCAGGTTCGCGCCGAGCATATCCTCATAGCTACTGGCGATAAGCGCACAGCTGAAGAGGCCCGGAAGCTGGCTGAGCAACTGCACAAGCAGTTGGTGGCTGGTGCATCTTTCGCCGATCTCGCAAAGGAAAAGTCGGACGACCCCTCAAGCGGCGCGTTGGGTGGGGATCTAGGTTTCTTCCCCCGCGAGAAAATGGTCAAGCCTTTCGCCGATGCTGCGTTTGCTCTGAAGGCGCCGGGAGATATTTCCCAGCCGGTACAAAGCCCGTTTGGCTATCACATCATTCGACTTGTCGATCGAAAGAAAGAGGGTATGAAATCTTTCGAAGAGGTCAAGCCCTCGATTATTCAGGTGCTTGAGGGGCAGTTTGAGGCAGACGTAAGAAAGAAGAAGATCGAGGAGGTCACCTCTGCCAAGAACATCAAAACTGATAACGACGCGGTGAGCGAGCTGTTCAAGAGCCTCCAGCCCTAGTTTCTCAGCTGGAGTTCAAGCCTGGCCTTATCGGTTAGGCGTTGGATATTGTAGGGTTGACGCACAAAGTACGATAAGTGCTTTGTGCGTTTTTTGAGGTATTTGAAATAGCTGGCAAGTTGTGTCTTGGGATTCAGCGACTGATCAATAGATGTCGCCATGCCGGATGTCATAGAAATCCACCCGCCATTGATGAGTACCGAATACTTCGGCTATCCACCAGCCTGCCAGATTCGCCTGCACTTTATCGTTGAAGTCGTCGTGAACCCCCGCGCTGGTGATCAGTCTCCAATCTTCATCTTCTCTCAGGTATAGGTAGTAGCGGATCAGTCCGTTTCTGAGGGATTCCACCCGGACCTTGTAGCGTTCGCCGTTCCGTAGTTGAGCGGATTGGGTCTCTCCTCCATATACGCAGTTATTGTCAGGCCAATAGGACTCTATGGCTGCGACATTATTCTGGTTGGTCTGCTGGCAGCGGCCACCGGGAAAGCCATATTGGGTGAGATTGCCCATGACAATGCCTCTCCCGCCGACAGCGATGGATTCGCCGCGAATACCGATCGTCAAGTGACCGATGTTTTTGGGGCTGAAGTAGTCAGCGGACTCGAACTCGAACTCCAGGCGCTGCCCCGTTGCATCATCCGGCATCAGCGCTCCAGAGCCTCCGCTGATGGTGCTGTTCTGCTCGGAGGAAAGCTCTGCATGGGGGATGATCGAGGCGGCATTGCCCTGCGTCGCCAGCAGCAAGCCTAGGCAGTGGGCGGCCAGTCGATGGATAATTCGCACAATCGAATGCTCATGGAAGAAAGGATGCTTTCCTGGATTTTACCCGTCCCTGAGCCAATACCCGTATTGCATGTTGGAGCGTGAGGTTCGTTTGTCTATTTCGTGGAGCGGTTTGGGGCGCGAATTCAAGGCCGCTCTGGAAGTCGTCTGTGTGGCGATTCTAGTCTTCCTGCTGCCTTGGCCATTGGCGTTTCGCGGTTTGCGTTTCATTACCCGTTATTCACTGTTCCAGGGTAGAGAACAGGAGAGTGCCCTGGGCTCGCTGGTGATGTGGAGAGGGGCTTCGGGGCCGCATTCGGAGCGGCTGATAGCCTTGCACCGATTGACGGATATCGCCGACTTCTTCCTGACGCTCAAGTACGGCAGATCCTGGATGAAGCGCTATCTGCATGTGTCGGGGGATGCGTTACCCGCGCCGAGCGAGTTGCCAGCTCCTATGCTGGTGACCTTTCACTATGGGCAGGGTTTCTGGGCGCTTCGTTTTTTTCGCGACCATGGTTATCCCATTGCATGGCTGCATGCTCCGCCGCCCAAGGTTGCGCCTTGGGGAGAGAGGTTCGTGGGCTGGATGGGGCATCGTCGCATTGCCCAGGTGGCCCGCCTGAGCGGAGCTCCCACCATAGCCGTCGGTGGTAGCATCGAACGGATGCGCAGACGCCTTTTGGCAGAGGGGCGTGCGGTCATGGTCATGCCGGATGCACCTCTGCAGCCGGGCCAGTCGAGCCTGCCCGTGCGTTTGCTGGGGCGAGATGCTCGTCTTCCCGCGGGTGCAATCGGCATGGCGTCCGAGGCTGGTGTCCCTGTGCTGATCTATACGATCATGATCGACCCTCGCGATGGGCATCGCCATATGCGGCTTGAGGGGCCGGTCATGGGCCTCGATGCACAGACGCTGGCGCAGCGCCTGGCCGACCATCTGCAGGTCGCTCTCGATTCGCATCCCGAAGCCTGGCATGTGTGGCCTTGGGTCTCCGGCTTTTTTCCGGAGTCTGGGCGGCAATGAGATCTACTTTTGGGCTTCCGCTTCTCTGGTCCCGTGCCGATAGCGCTGCGCTGCTGATATTCGGGCTGGTGGTTGCCTATATGGCCTGGCAGGTGTTGCTGCTGCCCTTCATCGGCTATGCCAACAGCTACGACTTTCTGCGTCAGTCGTCTTGCACGGGGCTTTGGCAGCTTATAGACGGCGTGGACAAGACCCACGGCAACTACCTGTTCCCCTCCCGTTTTCTGCAGTTCGATGGCGATGTTCGCTCCGATGTCTGCATGCGCTCTGTCGATAACGTATTCCCCTGGCTCGCCACGCTGTTTCACGAGCCCGGCGAGATACTTTCCTTCTGGCAGGTCGCCATCTGGAAGCTGGGATTTCTCTGCATCGGCACGCTGCTGTTGTTGATGTATGCGGGGCGTCTGCGGTTGCCGCTGTGCGTCATTTTTGCCGTGCTGTTCACCGACTGGGCCTATCTGGCCTATGCCAACACGCTCTACATGGAGTTCTCGGTAGTGGTCGCCACGTTCCTGGCGCTTTCGACCGGAGTCTGCCTGCTGGTGTCAGGTGAGCGCCCTGGTCTTGGATTGCTAGGCCTGTCGGTGTTCGCACTCGTATGGTTGGGCATGAGCAAGCAGCAATACGCGCCAATGGCAGTGGTGTTGTCATGGCTGTTCGCTCTGGTGGTTTGGTTGCGCTGGCGCATAGGTCGCGTGGCGCTGCTGTACGCTGCTCTTGGCGGGGGGCTGCTTTTTGCATTCAGCCTCATGAACCCCTCGTCCACCGAGCTGATGCGCACGATCGATCAGGCCAACAAGACCAATACGTTCTTCGGGGCGGTCCTGCCTGCGGCTGCAGACAAGCCAGCGGCGCTGCGTCTGCTCGGTCTACCGGATGAGTGCCTGGCGGATATCGGCAGCAGCTGGCTCAGCAAGGAAGGCCATAGGCCATGCCCGGCCGTGGCTCAGGTCAGCCGCATGAAGTTGCTCGCCTTGTTTGTCTCGCAGCCGAGAACACTGTTGGTCCCCATGTATCGCATCACGTTGGGGGCCAAGCCTCTGTATCCCGATTATCTGGGCGTCATAGAGCCTGGGGATGCAGAAGAAGCCCAGGGCAAGCTCGAGCTGGTGCGCACGATGTCCCTGAGTACCTGGCTGTCGGGATTGCCGCCTCGTCTTTATGTCGGCTTGACCTGCCTGGGCTTGCTGGGCGGCGGGCTGGCATTTCTGATTCTGCTCAGGAGCTTCCGTGGCCGTGACGGGATCTCTGCTGGTAATGCGCCGCTGGCTGTTCTTTTCCTGGGGGCGTTCGCCAGCCTGTATGCGTTGTTTTCATCGGTCTTTGGCGACGGCTATATCGAGATGTCGAAGCACGCGGTGATCTTTGGCGTGGGGCTGACTTTTCAGGTAGTGGCCGCCGCCTGGTGGTTCTGGCTGATGGCACGTGGCTGGGCCCGGAGGGTCTGATTTGGCCCGCTGCAGACGGTGTGGTGGCTTATTTGCTCACGGTTCTAGGACAATACGCTTTCAATGACCCATCGCCTTACCTGGCGTCGGTTGACTCATCGCATGGATGGCTTATGCACAAGAACGTTTTCTCTCCTGATCTTCCTCGTACCCTTCACGCTGACGAGGAACTGCTTTGATGACTGCTACACAGCTTCCTAGGGCGCGCGGCTACTGGATTTCGGCCTTCTTCGCGTTCTTTGGCTTGTTCTTTGCCGCAATGAGCATTTACGGAACATGGATCAACTACACGCCCGTGCCTTATTGGGACATGTGGAACGGCTATCTTCTGGCTGTCTTCCGCATGGAGGCGGGTGAGGGCTGGAAGGTGTTCTGGGAGCTGCATAACGAGCACCGTCTGGTCCTGGCGAAGGCGCTGTTCTGGGTCGACGTGCATGTTTTCGATGCGTCGCTGGTTTTCCTGTTCACGCTCAATGTGCTGTTTGCGCTGGCGAATTTCCTGGTGTTCGCCTTCATCGCCCGCAAGCTGGTGCCCGAGGCGTACCAGCGCCATGTGCTTCTGGGCTTGCTGGCCGTGCTGTGCTTTTCCTGGCTTCAGCAAAGCAACTTCACCTGGGCCTTTCAGAGCCAGTTCTTTTCCGCCTATCTGGTGCCGCTGCTTGCCTTCATCGTGCTGACGAGGGCGCAGGGCGCCCATGGATGGTGGTATTTCTGCCTGGCCGCTCTGCTGGGTGTGTTGAGCAGCGTCACCATGGCCAATGGCGTCCTGGCGTTGCCGTTGATGGCGGTGCTCGCTGCCCTGCTGCGCCAGGGCTGGCTGCGGGTGATGGTGCTGGCGGCGCTGGGCGTGCTCACCTATGGGGTCTATTTCCATGACTTCGTCTACCCGCCCAACCATGTGTCTCTGTCGAGCGCGTTGTTGCAGCGGCCATGGGATCTGATTTCGTATGTGCTGGTCTATCTCGGCGGCCCGTGGTTCTTCCTGGTTAAAGGGCTGCCGCTGACCGTCCCCAAGGTTGCCGGTGCCGCCCTGATCGTGGGATCGGCGTGGTTCGCCTGGCTGGCCTGGCGTGAACGCTCGTCTTCCCCTTGGCCATGGGTGTTGCTGACCTTCCTCCTGTACATCGGCGGGACCGTGGTGGGCACGGCGTCCGGGCGGCTCGAATACGGCGCGGGACAAGCGTTGACGAGCCGTTACCTGACTCCACAGCTGCTGGCGTGGTGTGCGCTCCTGTTGCTGGCTGCCCATCGCTATGGCGCCACCATGTTCTCGCGGCGGTGGGTGTGGCTGTTCGCCCTGGTGCCCCTGCTGCTGGTGAAGGGGCAGTGGGATGCCCGTCGACCCCATCCGCAGACCTTCGAGCGCATGGTGACGGCATTGGCCTTGCAGGTCGGGGCGAACGACGAGGAGTATTTCTCCCGTATCTATTTCTTCCAGCCCGTTCTGAAGAATGTTTCCGCCACGGCCAGGAGACGGCATATTTCGGCCTTCGCCCATCCTCTGATCGAAGGGGCCGGCAAATTGCTGGGCAAACCCTTGCCCGATTCTCCTTCCGCGACCTGCCGGGGCCAGATCGAGCAGACCGTGGTGCTGGCCGATGGTTGGCAGCGTGTGGAAGGCTGGTTGCTGGATGACGAGGGGGAGGTGCCTGCGCAGGTTCTTCTGCTCGACGAACAGGGGCAGGTCGCCGGATATGCGCTGAGCGGAAAGCGGCGTAGCGATCTGCGCAAGGTGTATGGGCGCGATGCGCGGTATGCCGGCTTCGTCGGATACCTGAAGGCGGGTGTCGTACCGGCGAAGATCGCAGGACTGCAGCCCGCCTGCTTGCTGCGACCTGGGTTGTAGGTCGCGGCTCTGCTTGTATGACTTTGCCATCGGTCCCATGCAGTGCGTGGGGCTGAATATTCGATTCGTTTTTAAGAAGCTGGTGATGAAAAAGACTCTGCTGTTCCTTGCGCTCTCCCTGGTCATGTCCGGTTGTTCGGAGGGGCAGCCAGATGTCGCTGCCGTGGGTTATGTCGATAACCCGGTCGACGGCAAATTCGCTGACGGCTACATCTTTCTCAACGGTTGGGCGGTCGATCCCGATGGTCTGCAGTCGGTGGAGATCGTAGTCAACGACCAGCAGGTGTTTCTGGCTAGTACCGGCATCGAAAGGGCCGACGTGGTTGCGGCCAGGCCGGACCTGAGCGAAACGGCTCGCTCGGGGTTCCAGTTCGAGGGGGATATTTCCAATCTCTTGGAGGGCAACGACGTCGTCGAGGTTCGTACTCTGGACCGCCAGGGGAACCGTACTCAGCTGGCGCGTCTGAATGTCCTGGCCGCGCCGCCGTCGCCATGGCGAGAGCTGGTCCAGCGCTATCCTCAGTGGAAAGAGGATGTGTTTCATCTGGCTGTCGGAACCAGCGGTGCGGATGACGCGCAGCTGAAGGATTTCGCCGCCGAGTACGCCGCCTTCCAGAGCGATACGATCAAGTTCGGGGTACGTGTGCCGGTGCTGTACATGCGCACGACCAAGGGGCGCGCCGGTGACTGGGTGTTCGATCCGGATTTCGATACCTCGACGGAGCAGGATGGCAAGGTCATCGCCGAAGACTCCTTGCGCCGCGTCCTCGACCTGTCCAGGCAATACCAGGTTCCGCTGTTGTTGACCCTTAACGGCGGCGTATGGGCCGATGCGCGCGCCAGTGCGCCTGAGTGGGATCTGAACGACTACCTCGAGGAGGGCAAGGCCAATGTGCAGTGGACCGCCAAGGGTGAGGCGTACCCGGACGATTATCTGAAGAACCTGCCGGGCTCCGAGGAGTCGCCGGAGCTGGCCAACTCGCTGACGTTCAATTACTACGCCACGACCGTGCATGCCTACAAGAAGCGCAACCTGCAGGCTTCGGCTGCCGTGGTTGCCGAGTTTGCGCGCGAGAATCCTCACCTGTTCATCGGGATCAACCTGGACCCGGACGTCTATATCAATCCGTTCTTCTCGGGCGAGGAATGGTTCGACTACAACCCGGGCACATTGCGCCAGTTCCGCGAATGGCTGACTGCGAGCGGTCCGTATGCGCCGGGGCAGCCGCTGGCGGGGCTGGCTCGCAGCCAGTTGCTGAGGCTCGATGAAATCAACGAGCTGGCCGGCGAGCATTTCAAGAGCTGGGACGAGGTGGTGCCGCCGACCCCGGGACGCTGGTTCTGGCGCAATCCCTGGTTCGGCGTGTGGGAGCAGTTCCGGCGCCACTTGGTGCACAGGCATCACGACGACATGTCGCAATGGGTGGCCGAGGCGGGGATCGATCCGTCGAAGATCTTCACCTCCCAGGGCTTCATGGCTCCCCAGGGCAAGGCCGACCCTCTGCCGATCTTTGTGGAAAGCCCGGTCAAGAACTACGATACGGCCGGCGTCAGCATAGAAGGCGCCAAGCCTTCGCACGGGCACCTGGGAGCCATCCTGTACGGCCGCAGCGCTCGCAACGACATCGCCATGGAGAATGGCCGGACCCTGTTCGGCACCATCCAGGACTTCGATCTGGACTGGGGGATCTCCGAATACAGTGCCTCCGACTTCCTCGAGCCCACCAAATTGGCAGGCTACGGTGACTCCTACCTGTCCATGCTGCAGGTGTTCAACAGCAATGCCCGCTTCGTTTCGCCCATGGCCTGGAACGGCTCCAACGGCATCTACGAGGGGCAGCCGGGGTTCTCTTCCTTCACCTCCTGGCGCAATACGCCGGCGGAAATGGCCTTCAAGGACTTCGCGTTAGCCCGGGCGGGGCTGCCCCGCTCCGCGAAGCTGTGGCCGTTCGGCCTGCGCTCCGCAGTCGGTAGCGAGGGCTGGCAGTTGCTCGCCGATACCCAACTGAAAGGCGAGAGAAGGGCGCTGTGGGTTTCCCCGAATGAGAAGGGCGTGGCAACCTTGCTTTCCCCCGAGATCGGCCTGGAAGGCGGGCGTCGTCATCTGCTGGTGATGGGATTCGAGCAAGTGGCAGCGGAGACGAGCGTCGAGGTGATCGGTACCGACACCGATGGCAAGGAGTTGCAGGTTCTCGCGTCTGCTACCGATATCGGTGCGCTGCGCTCGGGGATTGCCGGTGTGGAACTGGAACTGGTCCTTCCGGAGAAGGCGCCGAAGCATCTGATGATTCGTTTCCAGTCCCCGTCGGATGTGCGTCTCGATCATGTCCTTCTCGCGCCCCTGTAAACGGGGCATGTGTTTTTCTGATCTGAGAGCTTTCTAGCAATTATCCCCAATGAGTTATCCAGTACTTATCAACGTCGTTCTCTCCCTCGCACTGCTATTGCTGTTGATATTCAGCCGTCGGCCGCTGTGGCCCAAGAGCATTCTGGTCGCACTCTTTCTCCTGGTCGCAGGAGCCTGGTGGGGGGCGAATCGTTTTACCGACAGTGGCTTCGACCTGTCAGTGCTCTACCACCTCCAGACCGGTGTGAAGGGGGCCGGTTATTCCGAGTACCTCCCGGAGCTGCTGATCGTCTGCACGTCTCTGGCGGCCGTACTGATCGCGTTGACCTTGCCTCTGTGGCGCAGGGCATGGGGTTTCGTGCCTTCGTCCTTGTTCGTCGTTGCATATGGCCTGTCGCTGTGGCTGGCGCCGGGCCCCGGTAGCTTGTATTCGCTGATGAAGGAGTACGGCTCCCTGGCGGGGAGTGTCGAGGATAAGGCGCAGGAATATCGAACGCCTGCAGGGACCCTGAAGCGGCCGCGCAATGTGGTTTATATCTATGCCGAGAGTCTGGAGCGCACCTATCTGGACGAGGAACGGTTTCCGGAACTGATGCTGAACATCAAGCGCCTGAGCTCGGAGGCTCTGGACTTCTCCGGCATTGCTCAGTTACCCGGCACCGGCTGGACCATCGCGGGTATGGTCAGCTCCCAGTGCGGTGTCCCCCTGAGCATGCCTGTAA
Source organism: Pseudomonas sp. GD03875 (assembly GCF_029840585.1). Classification (NCBI taxonomy): domain Bacteria; kingdom Pseudomonadati; phylum Pseudomonadota; class Gammaproteobacteria; order Pseudomonadales; family Pseudomonadaceae; genus Pseudomonas; species Pseudomonas sp. GD03875. Next base: position 60,468 of record NZ_JAOCCV010000028.1, read on the forward strand.
GCCAGGGGAACACGATGGCGGGACGTTCCAGCTTCCTTTCGGGGGCAACCTGTCTGGGCGACTTTCTTGTCGGGCAGGGCTACCGGGCCGCGTTCTATGGCGGCGCCGACTCGTCGTTCGCCGGCAAGCACGGTTTCCTGACGCAGCATGGTTTCGACAAGGTCGTCGGTCTCGAATATTTCTCCACGCTGCCGGAACTGGCGGCAGAGGACATGTCCGCCTGGGGCGTCAAGGACGATGTCCTGCTCGACCATGCCTACAAGGCCTATGAGGCGTTGAGTGCCGATTCCGCGCCGTTCCTTCTGTCGCTGCTGACCCTCGATACCCATCACCCGTCCGGGCACATGTCGGCCAGCTGCTCCGGCCTGCACTATGCCCATAGCGACCTGCCCATGCTGCAGGCGGTCCACTGCTCCGATCATTTGCTGGGTAGCTTCGTCGACAAGATAAGGCGCAGCCCGTGGGGAGCCGATACGGTCGTGGTGCTTGCGTCGGATCACCTGGCGATGGTCAACGATGCGCAGACTCTGCTGCAGGGCAATGGCGAGCCGCGCAAGAATCTGTTCCTCATCTTCGATCCCGGGCGGGCTCCAGGTGTCATCGAGACCAAGGGGGCCGTCCTGGACGAGGGCGCCACCGTGCTTGACGTTCTGGGCGCGAGCGAGCCTGCATTGGGTTTCGGGCGCTCTCTGCTGGGCACCGGGTCTGACGACGGCATGTCCCAGGCCCATGCGCGGAAAGACCCGCTGGGAGGCTACATGTCCTTCGCCCGAGGGCTCTGGCTGGCCCCCTCGATCGATCAGGGCGTCACGGTGGAAGGCGATCAACTTCGCATTGGCGAAGAGACGACCACGCTGCCCCTGCTGGTGTCGCTGGAGGACGGGGGGCGGATTCGCGAGTTCTACCTGAACAATCCGCTGGGGAGCTTCATGAGCCTGCCGCCCGAGCGCTACTACCTGTATGTGGATCTCTGCGAAGTCCAGGGGCGTCCCGGGGACGGCTACTGCATGCTCTATGGGAAGAAAGGGGTGTGGAACATACCGTTTTCCCAGGAGGACCTGCTCCAGACTGTGGTGCCGACCGAGCCCCAGCACCTGCGCCGACGGGAAGTGTGGAACGGCCCCGCGTGGCATGTCGCCATGCGCGACCAGCTGCAGGTCCTGTCCGGTGGCTTTCCACATCCGAGCAAGGTGATCCGTGGCCAGGAGCAGGCCGTCCCGGAGCGAGGGCTGACCGTCTACGATCTCAGTGCCGAAGGCGAATTCCTGGCGGCGACCCGTTACGACACCTGTGCCGATACGGTCGAAGAGCCGACCGTGACAGTGTCCGGACGCTACAGACTGGTCGTCTCGGCGGATTCGGCCCTGTGCGAGGACCGCGGTCTGCTGGAAAAGCTGGGGCTGGAGCTGGGTAGCGAGGTCATCTCCGCACTGCAGTTCCGTCAGCCCTACATGGGGATCTTCGATCGACAGGAGGGGCGCTGGCTGGTCGAGCTGAGCGGGGAGAAGGAAACGGTTCTCCACCGGTTCTTCAGCCTGTCCGGGCATCAGCTGGTCAGGCCCTGCGAACTGCTGGGGCGCTGCGGGCGGGAGCTTGGGGCGCTGCAGCGCTGATGCTTCTCTTTTAGCTTGTGGTGCGAAGGCTCCGCTCCCCTGTGCCGTGGCCAAGGGGAGCGGAAGGCGGGTTCTACACCTGCTTGTAGATCACCGCGCCTTCGTCCTTGAAGCGCTCGGACTGTTCGGCGAAACCGGCCTCGATGGCCTTCTGCTCGTCGGTCAGGCCGTTCTCCTTGGCGTAGTCGCGCACCTCCTGGGTGATTTTCATGGAGCAGAACTTCGGTCCGCACATGGAGCAGAAGTGGGCGACCTTGGCCGAGTCCTTGGGCAGGGTCTCGTCGTGGAAGGCGCGGGCGGTGTCCGGGTCCAGGCCGAGGTTGAACTGGTCTTCCCAGCGGAACTCGAAGCGCGCCTTGCTCAGGGCGTTGTCGCGGATCTGCGCGCCGGGGTGGCCCTTGGCGAGGTCGGCGGCGTGGGCGGCGATCTTGTAGGTGATGATGCCGGTCTTCACGTCATCCTTGTTCGGCAGGCCCAGGTGCTCCTTGGGCGTGACGTAGCAGAGCATGGCGCAGCCGAACCAGCCGATCATGGCGGCGCCGATGCCGCTGGTGATGTGGTCGTAGCCGGGGGCGATGTCGGTGGTCAGCGGGCCGAGGGTGTAGAAGGGCGCCTCGTCGCAGCACTCCAGCTGCTTGTCCATGTTCTCCTTGATCAGCTGCATCGGCACGTGGCCGGGGCCTTCGATCATGCACTGCACGTCGTGCTTCCAGGCGATCTTGGTCAACTCGCCGAGAGTCTCCAGTTCGCCGAACTGGGCCGCGTCGTTGGCGTCGGCGATGGACCCCGGGCGCAGGCCGTCGCCCAGCGAGAAGCTGACGTCGTAGGCCTTCATGATTTCGCAGATTTCCTCGAAGTGGGTGTAGAGGAAATTCTCCTGGTGATGCGCCAGGCACCACTTGGCCATGATCGAGCCACCGCGCGAGACGATGCCGGTGACCCGCTTGGCGGTCAGCGGCACATAGCGCAGCAGCACGCCGGCGTGGATGGTGAAGTAGTCCACGCCCTGCTCGGCCTGTTCGATCAGGGTGTCGCGGAACAGCTCCCAGGTCAGGTCCTCGGCGATGCCGTTGACCTTCTCCAGGGCCTGGTAGATCGGCACGGTGCCGATCGGCACCGGCGAGTTGCGGATGATCCACTCGCGGGTCTCATGGATGTGCTTGCCGGTGGACAGATCCATCACCGTGTCCGAGCCCCAGCGGATGCCCCAGGTCAGCTTGGCCACTTCTTCCTCGATGGAGGAGCCCAGCGCCGAGTTGCCGATGTTGCCGTTGATCTTCACCAGGAAGTTGCGGCCGATGATCATCGGCTCCAGCTCCACGTGGTTGATGTTGGCCGGGATGATGGCGCGGCCGCGGGCGACCTCGCTGCGCACGAACTCGGGTGTGATCTCCTTGGGAATGCTGGCGCCGAAGCTGTGACCGGCGTGCTGCTCCTTGAGCAGGCCGGCCTCGCGCGCTTCGGTCAGCTTCATGTTCTCGCGGATGGCGACGTATTCCATCTCGGGCGTGATGATGCCCTGCCTGGCGTAGTGCATCTGGCTGACGTTCTTGCCGGCCTTGGCCCGGCGCGGGTTGCGCACGTGGGCGAAGCGCATGGCGGTCAGCTCGGCGTCGGCCAGGCGGCGTTGGCCGAATTCCGAGGACAGGCCCGGCAGCTTCTCGGTATCGCCACGATCCTCGATCCAGGCGCTGCGCACGTCGGCCAGGCCCTGGCGCACGTCGATCTGCACACTCGGGTCGGTATAGGGACCTGAGGTGTCGTAGACGGTGACCGGTGGGTTGATCTCGCCACCGAAGGCGGTGGGCGTGACATCCAGGCTGATCTCGCGCATGGGTACGCGGATGTCCGGGCGCGAACCCTGCACATAGACCTTCTGCGAGCGCGGGAAGGGCTGGATCGACTGCTGGTCGACCTTGGCGCTTTCACTCAGGTGTACTTGTTGTTTGATGCTCATCGGCTCGGCTCCTCGGCTGGATGTCGGAGCGAACCTGATGGCGGAAGGCGCACCACGGGTGGTGCCGAGAGGGCTCGCGCGGATGCGGCGAGGACATCTTGTTCCCTACGCAGGCCTTAACCTGATCAGGTTCAACGGGATCCGGAACTATCCGATCTCAGCCCACGACTCTGGGCACCCCGACAAGAACTGCCAGCAGTCTAATCAAGGTCGATGGAGACAACAATTCGAGGGGGAGATTTCGTTGTGGGGCGCAACTATCCAGATGTTTCGATTCTGATTGTTGCGAGCGGGAAACAAAGCATGTCGCCAACCGATCTGCCGGCTCCTTGACCGTTGTCCGTGCCCACTTTAGCCTTGCCCGGTTACCCAACGCATCCTAGGACTGATCATGCTACGCAGACTCTCTCTGGCGCTCGCAGTAGCTGCTGCCACCGGAATGGCCTGGGCGGAAGACGCCCCCCTGGCAAGCAAGACCGATCTGGTCACCGTCTACAACGAGGCGGTGAAGAACAACGCCGACCTCGCGGCCGCCCGCGCCAACTACGCGGCGATCAGCGAAGTGGTGCCCCAGGCCCGCGCCGGCCTGTTGCCGAACCTGTCGGCGGGCGCCGATGCGATGAACACCGACACCGACGTCGATACCCGGGCGGGCAACGTCAGCGCTTCGCGCAGCGGCCTGTCCTATCGCGCCAGCCTCAGCCAGCCCCTGTTCCGTGCCGATCGCTGGTACCAGTTCCAGGCGGCCAAGGCCACCGACCAGCAATATGCCCTGCAGCTCTCGGCCACCGAGCAGAACCTGATCCTGCAGAGCGCCGAAACCTACTTCGCCGTGCTCCGTGCCCAGGACACCCTGGCTTCGACCAAGGCCGAGGAGGCGGCGTTCAAGCGCCAGCTGGACCAGGCCAACGAGCGCTTCGACGTGGGCCTGTCGGACAAGACCGACGTGCTCGAGGCACAGGCCGGTCACGACACCGCCAGGGCCAACCGGATTCTCGCCCAGCGCTCCGTGGATGACGCCTTCCAGGCGCTGGTCACCCTGACCAACCGCGATTACGGCTCCATCGAAGGCATCCTGCACACCCTGCCGGTGCTGGTGCCGACACCGAACGACGCCAAGGCCTGGGTGGATACCGCCGCCCAGCAGAACCTCAACCTGCAGGCCAGCAACTACGCGGTGGATGCCGCCGAGGAAACCCTGCGCCAGCGCAAGGCCGGCCATGCGCCGACCCTGGACGCCGTTGCGCAGTACCAGAAGGGCGACAACGACTCCCTCGGCTTCACCAACAACGGTGCGACGTCGATCTACGACGGCGATGCGGAGCAGACCAGCATCGGCCTGCAACTGAACATCCCGATCTACAGCGGCGGCCTGACCAGCTCCCAGGTGCGCGAGGCCTACCATCGCCTGAACCAGGGCGAGCAGGAGCGCGAGAGCCTGCGCCGCCAGGTGGTGGAGAACACCCGCAACCTGCACCGCGCGGTGAACACCGACGTGGAAACCGTGCAGGCGCGCCGGCAGTCGATCATCTCCAACCAGAGCGCCCTGGAGGCCACCGAGATCGGCTACCAGGTCGGCACCCGCAACATCGTCGACGTGCTCGACGCCCAGCGCCAGTTGTACGCTGCGGTGCGCAACTACAACAACGCCCGCTACGACTACATCCTCAACAACCTGCGCCTGAAGCAGGCGGCCGGTACCCTGGCTCCGTCCGATCTGGAGGCCCTGTCCGGCTTCCTCAAGCCGGACTACGACCCGGACAAGGACTTCCTGCCGCCGGACCTGGCCAAGGCCGCGGAAGCCCAGCTCAGGGGCAACTCGGACTACTGAGTCGCCAATCGAAGAAAGCCCCGCTCATGCGGGGCTTTTTTTTATGCTGGCATTTGGCCTATACCTTGCTTAGCTACAGCTTTGCCGAATACGGCCGATGCGCTGGCATAGGTCGTCCACGACCGGAAGGAGTTTCGCTGTGTCCGTTCTGTTCTCGCTGTTGCGCAGCCGGTTGCTGCGCCCTGTCTTCATTGCCCTGGTGCTGGCCATGCTGGCGCAGGTCGGCCTCGCGGTATGGCTGACGCGCGCCACGGTCGACGGCCTGGTCAACGACCTGACCCAGCGCCTGGGCGGGGAGAGCCAGCGCCTGGCCGACGAGCTGGGCAGCGCGGAGGAAGAGATGCGCGCTGGCCTGGCGGCGCTCTCCACCAATACCCGCGAGCGTCTCTCGGGTGGCCTCTCCGGCCAGCTCAAGGACGAACAGGCGCAGTTGCGCCAGGTGCTGGAGGAAAACCTCAAGCAGTCCGGCAACTCCATGGCCCAGTTGCTCGCCGGCGTGGCACCCAAGTCCATCTGGGACAACGACACGCCGGCCCTGACCGCGCTGACCCGTATTGTCCAGCGCGACCCGGCCGTGCTCTTCGCCGTGTTCTACGACGCCCAGGGCCAGCGCCTGACCCGCAACTTCAACCGCAGCAGCCCGCGGGTGCGCGAGCTGGTGGAGGCGGGGCAGGGGGACACCGCGCTGGCCAAGCTGATCGATGCCGCTTCGCGCGATGCCAAGGTGCACATGATCGAGGCGGACATCAATCCGATGGGGGCGTCCATCGGCAAGGTCCAGCTGGGCATGTCGCTGGATGGCGTGGAGCAGGAGCTGACCGCGCTGGACACCCGCTTCGCGACTCTGGTCGGCAGTGCGGGCGAGCTGGTCGACAAGAGCCTGACCGGCGCCGCCCAGGACAGTACCCAGGCCCTGCAGCAGCGTCTGCAACTGGCCGAACAGGCCACCGCCGACATGGCGCGCAACGGCAGCGAGACCGTGCAGCAGGCTGCCGAGAGCCTGCGCTGGCGCATCGCCTCGGGGTTGCTGGTGGTCGGCCTGCTGACCCTGGCCGTGGTGGCTCTGGTGCTGGGCTGGCGCGTGGTCAGTCGCCTGCAGTTGCTGATCGCGGCGCTCAAGGACCTGGCCGCCGGCGAGGGCGATCTGACCCGCCGGGTGCAGCTGGACAGCGACGACGAGGTCGGCGAGATGGCCGATGCGGTCAACCAGTTTATCGCCAAGCTGCAGCCCATCATTCGCGAGGCCGGCGAGGTGGCTCAGCGTACCGGCGAGGAAATCCGCAGCCTGGCCCAGCGCAGCGCGGCGGCGGAAGCCGCGGCCGGGCGTCAGCGCGACGAAGTGGCCGGTAGCCTGCAGGCGCTGGAGGAGATGGCGGCGGCGGCCCAGGCCGAGAGCCGGGCCATGCACGATGCCCAGCAGAGGGTCGCGGCGATCCGCCAGGCGGCCCATGAGAACGCGGCCATCGCCGCCAGGGTGGGCAGTCTGATCGAGGCGCTGGTGGCGCGGGTCGACAGCGGCTCGGCGGTGATCGAGAAGCTGGCCAAGCAGAGCGAACAGATCGAGGTGGTGCTGACGGTGATCCAGTCCATCGCCGAACAGACCAACCTGCTGGCCCTGAACGCGGCCATCGAGGCGGCGCGAGCCGGGGAGAGCGGTCGCGGCTTCGCGGTCGTGGCCGATGAGGTGCGCGCGCTGGCCAGCAAGACCCAGCAGTCCACCGGCGATATCCAGGCGCATATCACGGCCCTGCAGCAGGGCGCGCGCGAGGCGGTGGCGGTGATCAGCCAGGCCGGCGGCCAGGCGGCCGAGGGGCTGCAGGCACTGCGCGACAGCGCGCGCCTGCAGCAATCGGTGCAGGCGTCGGTGGACGAGGTGCATGGCGCCATCGACACCGCCACCCGTTCGGCCGCCCACCAGGCCGACGGTGCCTCGGCGGTGCGCGGTCGGGTCGAAGTGATCCACAGCGAGGCCCAGCGCGCGGCCCAGGCTGTCGGCGAGACGGCGGCCAGCGGCAGGGTGGTGGATGGGCTGGTGGCTCAGCTGCGAGCGAGCTTCG
>NZ_JAOCCV010000029.1:0-67001 GCF_029840585.1 Pseudomonas sp. GD03875
TCCCACAGGGGCAGACACGAGACATCGCATGAATAAAGGGGAGGCAAATGCCTCCCCTTTCCGTCTACTCGCCTGGCTCAGCGCACCTGCGGCGCGGTCAGTTTCTCCAGCAGCGCCGCCTGGGCGTTGCGCGGGTTGGCGTTGCCGGTGGGGCTGGTGCGCTGGTAGCGGCCGTCCGGCTGCAGCACCCAGGCCTGGGTGTTGTCGGACAGGTAGCTCTCCAGCTCCTTCTTGACCCGGGTGATCAGCTTCTTGCCTTCCATCGGGAAGCAGGTCTCCACCCGCTTGTCGAGGTTGCGCTCCATCCAGTCGGCGCTGGACAGATACAGCTGCTCGTCGCCGCCATTGAGGAAGTAGTAGATGCGGCTGTGCTCGAGGAAGCGGCCGACGATGGAGCGCACGTGGATGTTGTGCGACACGCCGTGCACACCCGGCCGCAGGCAGCACATGCCACGCACCACCAGGTCGATGCGCACGCCCATCTGGCTGGCCTTGTACAGGGCGCGGATGATCTTCGGGTCGGTCAGCGAGTTGACCTTGGCCATGATGTGCGCCGGCTTGCCCTCGCTGGCGAACTGCGCCTCGCGGGCGATCATGTCGAGCAGGGTCTTCTTCAGGGTGAAGGGCGCGTGCAGCAGCTTCTTCATGCGCAGGGTCTTGCCCATGCCGATCAGCTGGTTGAACAGCTTGGACACGTCCTCGCCCAGCGCCTCGTCGGCGGTCAGCAGGCTGTAGTCGGTGTACAGCTTGGCATTGCCGGCGTGGTAGTTGCCGGTGCCGAGGTGGGCGTAGCGGCGCAGCTCGCCGTTCTCGCGGCGCAGGATCAGCATCATCTTGGCGTGGGTCTTGAAGCCGACCACGCCGTAGATCACCACGGCGCCGGCTGCCTGCAGGCGGCTGGCCAGCTGCAGGTTGGATTCCTCGTCGAAGCGCGCGCGCAGCTCGATCACCGCGGTGACCTCCTTGCCGTTGCGCGCCGCTTCCACCAGGGCGTCGACGATTTCCGAGTTGGCGCCGGAGCGGTACAGGGTCTGCTTGATCGCCAGCACGCTGGGGTCCTTGGCGGCCTGACGCAGCAGGTCGATCACCGGGGTGAAGGACTCGAACGGGTGCATCAGCAGGATGTCCTGCTTGCCGACCACGCTGAAGATGTTCTCGGCGTTCTGCAGCAGCTTGGGAATCACCGGGGTGAAGGAGGTGTGCTGCAGCTCCGGGTGGCTCTCCAGCCCGGTAATGCTGAACAGGCGGGTCAGGTTGACCGGGCCGTTGACCCGGTACAGCTCGTTCTCGCTGAGGTTGAACTGCTTGAGCAGGAAGTCCGACAGGTGCTTGGGACAGGTGTCGGCCACTTCCAGGCGCACGGCGTCGCCGTAGCGGCGGCTGAACAGCTCGCCGCGCAGGGCGCGGGCCAGGTCCTCGACGTCCTCGGCGTCCACCGAGAGGTCGGCGTTGCGGGTCAGGCGGAACTGGTAGCAGCCCTTCACGCTCATGCCGTGGAACAAGTCGTCGGCGTGGGCGTGGATCATCGACGACAGGAACACGTAGTTGTCCCCCGCCCCGCCCACTTCCTCGGGCACCCGGATGATGCGCGGCAGCAGGCGCGGCGCCGGGATGATGGCCAGGCCGGAGTCGCGGCCGAAGGCGTCGACGCCCTCCAGCTCGACGATGAAGTTGAGGCTCTTGTTCACCAGCAGCGGGAACGGGTGGGTCGGGTCGAGGCCGATCGGCGTGATGATCGGCGCGATCTCGTCGCGGAAGTAGCGGCGCACCCAAGTCTTCAGCTTGGTGGTCCAGTGGCGGCGGCGGATGAAGTTGATCTGATGCTTGGCCAGCGCCGGCAGCAGCACGTCGTTGAGCAGCGCGTACTGGCGCTCGACCTGCTCGTGGGCGATCTCGGAGATGCGCGACAGCACCTGGCTGGGCAGCAGGCCGTCGGCGCCGGCCTGCTCGCGGGCGAAATTGATCTGTTTCTTCAGGCCGGCGACGCGGATCTCGAAGAACTCGTCGAGGTTGCTGGAGAAGATCAGCAGGAACTTGAGCCGCTCGAGCAGCGGGTAGGACTCGTCCAGCGCCTGCTCCAGCACGCGGATGTTGAACTGCAGCTGGGACAGCTCGCGATGGATGTACAGGCTGCTGTCGTCCAGGCCCGGGATCGGCGGCGGCGGCGCGGGGGCCGGTTCCGGCTCGGGCGCGGCCACCTCGGCCACGACTTCCTCCGGCGCCTGGGGCTCGACCTCGAGCTGGGCGTCGGCGATCTGGGTCTTGCTGAGTCCCTCGGTATTCATGCCTTGCTTCCCTGGGGCGGCTTCAGCGCCCCTCGTTCAAGAGTTCTGCCGCACGTACGGCGAAATAGGTGAGGATGCCATCGGCACCCGCGCGTTTGAAGGCGGTCAACGATTCGAGGATCACCGCCTCGGACAGCCAGCCGTTCTGGATCGCGGCCATGTGCATGGCGTACTCGCCACTGACCTGGTAGGCGAAGGTCGGCACCCGGTAGGTGTCCTTCACCCGCCAGACGATGTCCAGGTAGGGCATGCCCGGCTTGACCATGACCATGTCGGCGCCTTCGGCCAGGTCCGCCGCCACTTCGTGCAGCGCCTCGTCGCCGTTGGCCGGGTCCATCTGGAAGCTGGCCTTGTTGGCCTTGCCGAGGTTGGCGGCCGAGCCGACCGCGTCGCGGAACGGGCCGTAGTAGGCGCTGGCGTACTTGGCCGAGTAGGCCATGATGCGCACGTTGTGCTGGTCGGCCAGTTCCAGGGCCTCGCGGATGGCCTGGATGCGCCCGTCCATCATGTCCGACGGCGCCACCACCTGGGCACCCGCCTCGGCGTGGGACAGCGCCTGCCTGACCAGGGCGTCCACGGTCACGTCGTTCATCACGTAGCCGTCGTCGTCGAGGATGCCGTCCTGGCCGTGGGTGGTGAAGGGGTCCAGGGCCACGTCGCTGATCACCCCCAGTTCCGGGAACCGGGCACGCAGGGCGCGGATGGCGCGCTGGGCGATGCCGTCCGGGTTCCAGGCCTCGGCGCCATCGAGCGACTTCTTCTCCAGCGGGGTCACCGGGAACAGCGCCAGGGCCGGGATGCCCAGCGCCAACCAGCGTTCGGCCGCCTCGAGCAGCAGGTCGATGGACAGGCGCTCGACGCCCGGCATGGACGGGACCGCCTCGCGGCGGTTCTCACCGTCGAGGACGAATACCGGCAGGATCAGGTCGTCGGTGGTCAGCACGTTCTCGCGCACCAGGCGACGGGAAAACTCGTCACGGCGGTTGCGACGCAGGCGGGTGGCGGGGAACAGGCGATTGGCGGGGGTAAAGCTCACGGCGGACTCCAGAACCCGCACAGCGGGCGAGTGTGACAGTTGTACCCGGCCATTATGACCAAATAATGACTGCCACACCCAGACTGCGACGGGGGGCCGCAGTTCCCTGGCGCCGGTCAGGCCATCTGCGGCTGCGCCCCTCGTGGCCACGCCAGCCAGACCAGGCTGAACAGGCTCCAGGCCGCCAGCAGCGCCCAGGGCAGACCGCCGGCCTCGACCAGGCCGACCTGCTGGGCCCAGAGCAGCGCCGGCAGGTTGAGGACCAGGCGCAGCGCCTCCAGCGCGCGGGCGAACGGCCGGTTCTCCAGCCAGGCGCCGATGCAGTAGAGGCCGAAGGCCACCCACAGCCACGCTCCGGCCAGCACACCCAGGCCCTGCTGCGAGGCCTCGGCGAGCAGGGCGCTGGTGCCGGCCACGTAAGTGGCGAACTGCAGCGCGGCGTAGAGCTTCTGGCCGCGCGACAGCGGCACCTCGAACTTGCGGAAAGCGGCCAGGTCCGGCTTCTCCACGGGCCAGCGCGCCGCCACGTCGGCCGGGCGCCAGCCGGTGGGCATGAACCAGATGCGCAGCCTGTCCCACCAGGAGCCGGCGCGCACGGCGTCGCGCCACAGCTGCGCGTAGAACTGCAGGTTGGCCCACAGCGGGTTCCAGCTGCGCAGCGGCACGGTCACGCCGAACACCACCGGATGCTCGTCCAGCTCCTCCTGAAAGGTGCCGAACAGGCGATCCCAAAGGATGAACACGCCACCGTAGTTACGGTCCATGTAGACAGGATTCTGCGCATGATGGACCCGGTGGTTGGAGGGGCTGACGAAGAACCACTCGAACCAGCCCAGCTTGGGCACGTGCCGGGTGTGCACCCAGAACTGGTACAGCAGGTTCAGCGCGGCGACGGTGACGAACACCAGCGGCGGCACGCCGGCCACGGCCATCGGCAGGTAGAACACCCAGCCCAGGAGGAATCCGGTGCTGGTCTGGCGCAGCGCGGTGGTGAGGTTGTAGTCCTCGCTCTGGTGATGCACCACGTGGGACGCCCAGAGCACGTTGCGCTCGTGGCCGAGGCGGTGGTTCCAGTAGTAGCAGAAGTCGTAGAACACGAACGCCAGCACCCAGACCCAGGGCGCATCGGGTAGCTCGGTCAGGTGCAGGTGCTCGTAGGCGAAGGCGTAACCGAGCACGGCGATGGCCTTGCTCAGCAGGCCGCTGGCCTGGGACAGCACACCGGCGCTGAGGCTGTTCAGCGAGTCGGCCAGGCGGTAGGTGCTGACCCCGCGCAGGCGATCGGCGAGCAGCTCGGCGGCGATGAGCAGGAAGAAGAAGGGTACGGCAAGCAGGATCAGGTTCATGGTTCGGCACGGTGCGGTTGACCTAAGCTGATCCTAGACCCGCCCGCCCCGCCGTTCGCGGCGGCGGGTGCCAGCCCGGGTGGCATTTGGCGACAGGCAGTCGCTCGACGCTGTCGCGGGCTATCGGACACAATGAAGCATCGAGTCCCTCTGGAGAAAAGCATGCACAAACGAGTCGCGGTCATCCTTTCCGGCTGTGGCGTCTACGACGGCGCGGAAATCCACGAAAGCGTCATCACCCTGCTGCGCCTGGACCAGCGCGGCGCCCAGGTCCAGTGCTTCGCCCCCAATATCGCGCAGATGCATGTGATCAACCACCTCACCGGCGAGGAAATGCCGGAGACCCGCAACGTGCTCACCGAGGCCGCGCGCCTCGCCCGCGGCGACGTGCTGGACGTGCGCGAGCTCAAGGTCGACCAGTTCGACGCGCTGATCCTGCCGGGCGGCTTCGGCGTCGCCAAGAATCTCTCCAACTTCGCCGTGGAAGGCGCCAACTGCAGCGTCCAGCCGGACGTGCTGGCCGCCGCCCAGGCCTTCGCCCAGGCCGGCAAGCCGGTGGGGCTGATCTGCATCGCCCCCGCCCTGGCGGCGAAGATCTACGGCGAAGGCGTGGTCTGCACCCTGGGCGCCGAGGACGACCCGGCCGTGGAGGGCCTCAAGGCCATGGGCGGCCGCCATGCCGAGTGCGTGGTGGAAGACATCGTCGAGGACCCCGAGCGCAAGCTGGTCAGCACCCCGGCCTACATGCTGGCCGAATCCATCGCCCAGGCCGCGTCCGGCATCAACAAGCTGGTCGACCGCGTGCTGGAGCTGACCCAGCCGCAGTAGCCCGCAGAAGCGATCGGTGCGCCCTACCCCGTAGGGTGCGCCGTGCGCACCGCAGCCTTGCCACCTCAGGCGCTCTGCAACGCCCTGTTCAACGCCCCTTCCAGTTCCGCCTTGTAGCGCAGGTAGTGGATGGTCTGCGCCTGGCCGTCGCCCAGCACCCGCGACAGGTCGAGGTCGGTGATGTAGCAGGGATAGCGCTCCGCGCCCCGGCGCTGGGCCAGGATGTGGCGGGCCACGGCGCCGAACAGCTCGGCGCCGTATTCCAGTTCGGAAAACTCCCGGTGGTTGCAGTACAGGGTGACATGCGCCCGCCCGCCGTCCGCCGGCTCGACGATGGCCTGCACGTCATAGAAGGAATGGCTGGCAGTCGCCTGCGGCGGCGCGCGGCGCTCCAGATGGCGGGCGCGCTGCGGCGGCGCCGGCAGCACCTCGTAAAACAACACCTCCAGCGGCGCCGACGGCAGCGGGCTGTCCAGCGGCAGCAGCGCGTTGCGCCGGTACAGCACCGACTGCAGGAAGCGCTGCAGCGGCGTCAGCAGACTCTGCTCGTCGCGGAACGGCAGGCGCTGACGCCACAGGGCGTTGAACTCGTCCAGCAGCGTCAGCTCGGCCTGCTCGCCATCCACCCGGTAGAACACCTGGATGCACTGCGGCCGGCCCAGCGGCAGGATCAGCGCCAGGTCCTCGCCCTCCAGGGCGTGGCGGTCCAAGTGCAGCGGGCTGTAGGCGGCCTGCTCCTCGCCCAGGTGCTCGATCAGGCTCGGCAGGTCGCTCAGGGCCGCGTGGCTGACCTGGCCCGGCAGCAGTTCGAGGACGTGATAACGCTGCTGCACCTGCAGCAGGTAGCGGCTGTTGGGCACGTCGCCCAGGCTGGACAGGGCGTCCTGGAACAACTCCTCGACCCGCTGGGCGATGGCCTGGGCGCGGTTGCGGCAGAAGCAGCGCACCTTCAGGCTGGGGCGACGGCCGCTTTCCGGCAGCGCGTTGAGGTAGTCGCGCAGGCAGTCGAGCAGGGCATGCGGCCCGTCGTAGCGGCTGACCATCAGCTCGTTCCAGCTGTTCAGGCTGATCTGGTCGAGGGTCAGCACCAGGTTCTCGCGCACGCCGGAGTAGCCCAGCGAGTCGGTGCGCCCGGTGGTCAGGTGCACGTTGAGCTGGCTGTGGGCCTTGAGCGGGTCGATGCCGACGTTGACCAGCAGCAGCACCTCGGCGGGCTCGGCGGCGTGCAGCAGGGAGTCCTCGTTCACCGGCGGCAGCGGCAGCGGCACGCTCTGCTGCAGGCTGCCGAGCAGGCTGGACAGCTCGAACTCGGTCAGGTCGCTGTCGCCGGGGTGCAGCGACAGCCGCGTGCTGGGGTCGATCACGCCGTTGCGGTGGCACCAGGCGAGCAGCTCGACCAGGTGGCGGGCGCGCTTGAGCGGCGCGAAGTCCGGCCACTCCTGGTTGTTCAGGCTGCCCTGGTAGAGTCCCCACTGGGTCTCCCCTTCTGCCTCCGGGCTAGGGCTGCGCACCAGGGTCAGGGTGTCCTCGGCCAGGTCCGGGGCGATGCCCGGGTTGATGAACTCGATCTTGCCCGCCTTGCGCTCGAAGGCGGCGTACAGGCGCCGGCCGAGCACGCCGAGGTCGCGGTTGTTGAGCGGGCTGGCGGCCTGTTCATTGCGGGCGAACTGGGACAGGAAGCGGTAGCTGTAGGTCAGCTCGTTGACCAGCGCCCGGCGCTCGGCGCTGACCTGGCGCACCTTCCACTGGCTGCGGCTGTCGAGCATGGCCAGCTCGCGCTGGCTCCAGTGCCACTCGCCGGTGAGGCGCTCGAACAGCAGGCGCTGCCAGCTCTTGGCGCGCTGCCGCGGCGGCACGCTGAGCTTCTTGCCGACCTTGAGGTAGAGGCAGCGGCGGATCAGCTCCAGGCGCTCCAGTTCGCCGCGGGCGGTGAGGTACTCCTCCAGCCGGCGGTACACCACGATGTAGGGGTCCAGCTCGTCCAGGTCCAGGCGGTTGGCGTACACCGCCTTCTTGAAGCGCAGGCTCAGGCACTCCACCTGGGGGTGCTCGCTGGCGTAGACCTCGGTCAGCAGCAGCTTGAGCACCGATTTGTAGGGCGAGTCGATGCCCTTGAACAACTGCCACATGCCGGCACCGATGAACTCGCCCGGCGGGATGCGCGCCAGGTGGCCCAGGTCCAGCACCTCGTCGGCGCGGACGAAGCGCTTGCTCAGCAGGGCGTGGGTATAGCCGCGGTAGTTGGCCTCCTCGTACACCGGCACCAGCCACCACAGCGGCGTGCGCCCGCCGAGCCAGATGGCGGTGCGGTAGAACTCGTCGAGCAGCAGGTAATGCTGGGTGGTGCCGCAGTCGTCGGAGGTCAGCTGCGCCTCGCGGTCGCCCTGGGTGTAGCGCGCCGGGTCGATCAGGAAGCAGTGCACCTCGGCGCCCTGGGTGGCGGCCCAGGCCTCCAGCAGGTCGCACTTGCGGCGCAGCTCGGCCAGAGCGCGAGGGTCCAGCTCGGGGTCGTGGCACACCCACAGGTCCATGTCGCTCTGTTCGGCCTGGGCCACCGTGCCCAGGCTGCCCATCAGGAACAGGCCGTGGATCGGCGTCGGCGGCTTGCCGACCAGCGGGCCGCCGCGGCGCGCCTTGTAGGTGAAGGAGCGGGTAAGGCGCTGGGCCTCGGCGAGCAGTTCGTCGCTCGGCTCGAAGCCGGACAGCCCCGCCGGTGCGCTGGCCGAGACGTAGCCCGGGAGCAGCGGGTGGTTCACATGGAACAGCAGCGGCAGCAGCTTGAGCACCAACTGCTGGCGCGTCGACAGCCCCTGCATGGCCCGGTCCAGGCGCCCGCCGTTGATCTTCAGGAAGCGCGCGCGCAGCTGCGCCATGACCTTGCGGTCGATGCCGTCTGCAATGTCCGGGCGGATTTCCTGGGTGCGCGTCATGTACTGCTCGAAGCGTGATTGGCAGCAAGACTACCAGCGCGCAGGGCGCCTGGCAGCTGTTCATGACCAGTGTATCGGCGGCTGCCGACCGCCGCTGAAGGGAAGCAGCCGGGGGCCGTCCGCCGTCGGGCGGGACGACCCTCGCGGGGGATCAGGCGGGCTGCGGGCAGAGGATGGTCAGCAGCGCCTGGGCATGCTCGGCGGCGTCCAGCCCCAGGCTGGTAAGGTAGCCGCCGTCCGCCTGGGTGACCAGGCCCTTCTCGTGCAGGCGGGTGATGGCCGCCTGCGCGCGCGAGGAGGCGTTGTTGTGCACCTTGAGCCCCTCCTGGTGGTTGTCGAGGTTGTACAGGGCGAGGATTTCCAGTTCCGCGATCAGTTCCGGGGTGTAGGCCATGTCTGCTCCGCTTTCTTGTTATGGGAGTGGGTGTTCCAGAGTGTAGCGTCCGAGGCGCGGTTCGCCGCGCCGTCGTGATGCCAGCGTTCGAGAATCCGCCGGTAGCGGTCGTCGGCGCGGATGCGCCGCATGCCCTCGTCGAAGCGCTGCTGCAGCAGCTCCGCGCTCGGGTGGTGGCGGGAGAAACTGAGGTACAGCTGCGGCTGGTGGACGGTGGCGACGGGCACGAAGCGCCCCTGCAGCTCGGCGTGCTGCTGGAACAGCGCCTGGGCGGTGCCGCGGAAGGCCACGGTGTAGTCCACCCGCCCCCGGTCCAGCATGAGGAAGCCGTTGAGGTCGCGGCGCACCGGCACGCGCACGGGGCGCTGGTCGCTGTCGAAGCGGCTGCCGTACTCGTAGCCGATGGTCACCGCCACCCGCTGGCCGGCCAGGGCCTCGGGCGTTTCGACCGGCGCAGCGCCGGCCCTCGCCCAGAGCAAGATGTCATCGCTGAACAGCGCTTCGCTGGGCAGCCGGTATTCGGCGACGATGCGGGCATCGGGAGAGGTGTTGAAGCAGCCGGCCAGCTGCCCGGTGCGGGTCAGCTCCATGCAGCGGGCGTAGGGATAGGGCAGCAGCTCGATGCGGGTATCGCTGGCGGCGAAGGCGGCGCGCACGATGTCGACCGACAGTCCCTGGACCTGGCCGTCGCGGTAGGCAGTGAAGGGATACCAGTCATCCTCGGCGCCGATGTTATAGACCTCCTCCGCCCGGGCCGCCGGGGCCAGGAGCAGCAGGGCCAGCAGGCAGGCCGCCGGAGAAAGAGTCCATACGCGTAAGTCCAAGATGCACCCGCCGGAACTGGATGCGGTCAACTTAGCAGCCGCATCGCGCCGACGGAATAGACCTTGGTCAAACGAGGATCATTCCTCCGGCAGGGTCGGCAGGGCGCGCAGCATCTGCTCGTAGCCGTCGCGGTCGAAGGGGCGGTCCTCGCGCAGCATGGCGTCGATCTCGTGGGCGAGCACCAGGGCCATCAGTTCGAGGATTTCCTCGCGTTCGTAGCCGACCAGGGTCAGCTTGTTGTAGACGGCCTTGGCCGCCGGTGGATCGTCCGCCTCGAGCTGGTTCTCGATGGCCTGGACCAGGGTGGCCTCGGCGAAGGCTTCTTCGTCGTTGTCGTCGTGTTCGCTCATGGCGGCTCCTCGATAGCAGGCCGGCAGTGTGCCACGGCCGGGTGAAGGTCGCGCCATTCAGCCGTCTGATGGAGCGCCGCCTGCGGGCCGGCCGGGCTATAAAGAGCCTTTCCCTGCCCGGTACGGACTCATGCTCAGACTCCACGGCTTCGCCGTCAGCAACTACTACAACATGGTTCACCTGGCCCTGCTGGAGAAGGGGCTCGCATTCGAGACGGCCACCGTCTACGGCAGCCAGGACGAGGCCTTCCTCGCCATCAGCCCGCGCGGCAAGGTGCCGGTGCTGGAGACCGAGCACGGCTACATCAGCGAGACCAGCGCCATCCTCGACTACCTGGAAGAGCTCGGCGAAGGCCGCCCGCTGCTGCCGGACACGCCCTACGAGCGGGCCCAGGTGCGTGCGCTGGTCAAGGAGATCGAGCTGTACATCGAACTGCCGGCGCGCACCTGCTACCCGGAGGCGTTCTTCCGCAACCCGGTGGATGCGGCGATCAAGGACAAGGCCCGCGCCGAGCTGCAGGCCGGCATCGCCACGCTCAAGCGCCACGGCCGCTTCGCGCCCTACGTCGCAGGCGAGCGGTTCAGCCTGGCCGACCTGTACTTCCTCTACAGCGTCGACCTGGCCGAGGTAGTGGCGAGCCGCGTGCTCGGCTTCGAGCTGCTGGAGGACTTTCCCGCCGCCCGCGACCTGCTCGCCCGGTTGCAGGAGAACCCGCACGTGCAGGCCATCGCGGCGGAGAAGGCGGCCGGCATGGCCGGCTTCATGGCCTTCCTCAAGAGCAAGGCCTGAGGCTCAGGGGCAAGGCTTGCCGGTACCCTTTAGATCCAGGTTGAAGAACTGCAGGCCGAATCCCGAAGCCTTGGCACTGCGGCAAAGCCTGGCGTCGTAGGCGCGGTATTCGGCGATGAAGATCGGCTTGCCCTGCCTCCGCATGGCCGCGTAACCGCCGCACTCCTCGTACCGGTAACAGCTCTCGTTAACCGCGAAGTCGAAGTGATCGGCCAGCTGCGGCAGCAGATCGACGGCATTCTTCAGACCGACGCTGAGGTCGCGCTTGTGCGCCTCCGCAGCCAGCCAGCGGTTGAAGTCGACCTGCTGCGCCCTGGTCAGCGCGAGGCCGTTATCGTTGGCATAGCCATCCACGTTATCCGGGTCGACACCGCTGCAGCCTTTGCTACGCGCCAGGTCCAGGCGCTTGGCCAGAAGCGAGCGCACATCGCTGCGACGGTAGTCCAGCCAACGCTCGCCAGGCCAATCCGGCAGAGGCTTGCCGATGGCGGCCTTGGGATAGAGCTTGGCGTCGCTGCGCCAATCCTCCCAGGTTCCGGCGCTGAAGTAGCAGACGACGATGCGGCCCTGCGCCTTGAGATTGGCGATGGTCTGCGTCGGGGTATCGTACAGATCTATGTCGTAGACCTGGCGATCAGGTGTCTGCAGCGTGCCATTGAGTTGCAGATGCCAGCTGACGTAGGCGGGAATGGCCAGTGGAGCTGCCGAGGCGAAGGCCGGATAAAGCAAGGCGAGGGAAATGAATAGCGAGCGCATGGCAGGCAGCCTGACTACAGCCGAAAGTAGTCGCCAACATACGTGAGCCCCGCTACCAGCCCAAGCACCTAGCGCCAGACGGCCGCCTTAATAGGCGGCAAAGTCGACCAGGGCCTGGCCGGTCAGCCGGTAGGTGGTCCACTCATCCTGCGGGCGGGCGCCGAAGGAGCGGTAGAAGTCGATGGCCGGCTGGTTCCAGTCCAGCACCGACCACTCGAAGCGGCCGCAGCCACGCTCCACGGCGATCCGCGCCAGGTGCCGCAGCAGCGCCTTGCCGGCTCCGCAGCCGCGCTGGGCCGGGTCGACGTAGAGGTCTTCCAGATACAGGCCGTGTTTGCCCAGCCAGGTGGAATAGTTGAAGAAGTACACGGCGTAGCCGATCGGCTCGCCGTCGCGCTCGCAGATCAGAGCGTGGCTGGTGCTGCCCTCGCCGAACAGGCTGTCGCGCAGGCCGGCGGCGTCGGTCTTCACCTCGTGCTCGGCCTTCTCGTAGATGGCCAGGTCGATGATCAGGCGCAGGATCAGCTCGGCGTCCGCGGCCGTGGCGGGACGGATATGCAGGGACATGCGGGGTCTCCCGAAGATGTATGAAAGGGGCGCTAGCGGGTCGGCAGGCTCGCCAGGAAGCGTTCGACGGCCCGGCGCGAGTCCAGCCGCACGTAGCGCCGGGACGGCGGTGACGTGCGCATTTCCTCGCCGTAGCGCTGCCGGTAGATCGGGTGGCGGGTCCAGGCCCAGGCCAGGATCGACTGCTCGGGGGTGAGGCGGAACAGGTTGGCCCAGCGTTCGCGGTTGCCGTTCCACAGGGTCTGGCGCAGCACCAGGCGCTTGAGCGTGCGCGGGATCAGCTGGCGCATCACCGCCACCCGTGGCAGGTCCAGCCAGATCACCATGTCCGCCCGCTCCAGCACCTGCGGGCGCACCGCGGAATAGCTGCCTTCCACCACCCAGCCCTCGCCCTCCAGGGCCTCGCCGACCACCTGCTTGAACTGCTCGGTGGGCAGCGGCTGCCAGCCGGGCTGGTGGTACAGGGCGTCCAGCTCCACGTGGCGGTAGCCCAGCTGCCGGGCCAGCCGGCGCGCCAGGGTGGTCTTGCCCGAGCCCGAGCAGCCGACCACCGAGATGCGCCGACCCGGCGCCACCGCCTCGCTCATCTCAGCGCTGCGCCAGCAGCTCCTTGCCACGCGCCACGGCGGCGCGCACCTGATTGGGCGCGGTGCCGCCGATGTGGTCGCGGGCGTTGACCGAGCCTTCCAGGGTCAGCACGGCGAACACGTCGTCGCCAATCTGGTCGCTGAACCGGCGCAGTTCGTCCAGGCTCATCTCGGCCAGGTCCTTGCCGCTCTCGACGCCGTACTTCACAGCATGACCAACGATCTCGTGGCAGTCGCGGAACGGCAGGCCCTTGCGCACCAGATAGTCGGCCAGGTCGGTGGCGGTGGAGAAGCCGCGGCGGGCCGCCTCACGCATGATCTCGCGCCTGGGTTTGATCGCTGGGACCATGTCGGCGAAGGCACGGAGGCTGTCGCGCAGGGTGTCTGCAGCGTCGAACAGCGGCTCCTTGTCCTCCTGATTGTCCTTGTTGTAGGCCAGCGGCTGGCCCTTCATCAGGGTCAGCAGGCCGGTCAGCGCGCCGAACACGCGGCCCGACTTGCCGCGCACCAGCTCCGGCACGTCCGGGTTCTTCTTCTGCGGCATGATCGAGGAACCGGTGCAGAAGCGGTCCGGCAGATCAATGAACTGGAACTGGGCCGAAGTCCACAGCACCAGTTCCTCGGAGAAGCGCGACAGGTGCATCATCGCCAGCGAGGCGGCGGCGCAGAATTCGATGGCGAAGTCGCGGTCCGACACGCCGTCCAGCGAGTTGCCGCCCACGGCGTCGAAACCGAGCAGTTCGGCGGTGATCTCGCGGGCGATCGGGTAGGTGGTGCCGGCCAGGGCGGCGGAGCCCAGCGGCATGCGGTTGACCCGCTTGCGGCAGTCGACCAGGCGCTCGTGGTCGCGGCTGAGCATCTCGAACCAGGCCAGCAGGTGATGACCGAAGGTCACCGGTTGGGCGGTCTGCAGGTGAGTGAAGCCGGGCATGATGGTGTCGGCCTCGGCCTCGGCCAGGCCGAGCAGGCCCTGCTGCAGGCGGGTGATCTCGGCCAGGATGATGTCGATCTCGTCGCGCAGCCACAGGCGGATGTCGGTGGCCACCTGGTCGTTGCGCGAGCGGCCGGTGTGCAGCTTCTTGCCGGTGACGCCGATGCGGTCGGTCAGGCGCGCCTCGATGTTCATGTGCACGTCTTCCAGGTCCACGCGCCAGTCGAACTGGCCGGCCTCGATCTCGGCCTGGATCTGCTTCAGGCCGGCCTCGATGGCGTCGCGCTCCTCGTTGCTCAGCACGCCGACCCTGGCCAGCATGGTGGCGTGGGCGATGGAGCCCATGATGTCGTGGCGGTAGAGGCGCTTGTCGAAGTCGACGGAGGCGGTGAAGCGGGCGACGAAGGCGTCGACGGGCTCGCTGAAGCGGCCGCCCCAGGACTGGTTGGTCTTCTCAAGGCTCATGGCAGAACTCGCGGGACTGGGCAGGCGCGGCGCCTGCGGAACGGACAGGATGCCGATGATAACAGCCTTGCCGGGAAAACCGAGACCGGGTCGATCTGCATGCTCCGTCACAGTTTTCGGCGACGAACGGCATTTGGGTGCCGGTTTTGCTCCGGCCGGAGCGATCCGGCTTGTCGCCTCGCTGGCGCGGAAGGAAACTGCGCGGATGAAAACTCAATGGTTCAACCGGGGACGAACCAAGGCCCCGCACGACGACTTCTTCCTGCCGGAACTGTGCGAGCCCGAGGCGCTGCTCAGCCTGGTGCTGCTGGCCGAACTGCTGGTGCTCGTGCTGGTGCTTTCCGAACCGATGGTGCAGGGCTTCAACTGGGTGCGCCTGGCCCTGACCTCGCTGTTCGTGCAATGGATCGTGCTGCTCTCCGCCGCCCTGCTGTGCAGCCTGCGGCCGCTGCTGGCGCGCCTGCGCGCGGCGCTGGCCGGCTGCCTGTGCTGCGCCCTGGTGGTGGCGCTGACGCTGGGCTGCACGGCGGTGGCCGATCACTACGAACTGGGCGGGCCGCTGCCGCGCGACGGCGAGGTCAACCTGTACCTGCGCCATGCGCTGATCAGCCTGATCATGTCGGCGCTGCTGCTGCGCTACTTCTACCTGCAGAGCCAGTGGCGCCGGCAGCAGCAGGCCGAACTGCAGGCGCGCATCGAATCGCTGCAGGCGCGCATCCGCCCGCACTTCCTGTTCAACAGTCTGAACAGCATCGCCAGCCTGGTGGCCATCGACCCGGTCAAGGCCGAGCAGGCGGTGCTCGACCTCTCCGACCTGTTCCGCGCCAGCCTGGCCAAGCCCGGCAACCTGGTCGCCTGGAGCGACGAACTGGAACTGGCGCGGCGCTATCTGTCGATCGAGCACTACCGCCTCGGCGACCGGCTACAGTTGGAATGGCAGGTGGACGACGTGCCGCCGGACCTGCCGATTCCCCAGCTGACGTTGCAGCCGCTGCTGGAGAACGCGCTGATCTACGGCATCCAGCCACGCATCGAAGGGGGCCTGGTGCGAATCGAAGCGGAATACCGCAACGGGGTGTTCCAGCTCTGCGTGAGCAACCCCTTCGAGGAAGAAGCCGAGCGGCAACCGTCGCGCGGCACCCGGCAGGCCCTGGTGAACATCGACGCGCGACTGGCGGCACTTTTCGGCCCTGGCGCGAGTCTCAGCGTGGACCGCCGTGACGGGCGCCACTTCACCTGTCTACGCTATCCTTGTTCGAGACCCATGCAGGAAGCCCGAGCAATATGAATGTGCTGATCGTCGATGACGAACCCCTTGCCCGCGAGCGCCTGGCCCGCATGGTCGGCGAACTCGACGGCTACCGTGTCCTCGAGCCCTCGGCCAGCAATGGCGAAGAGGCGCTGGCGCTGGTCGACAGCCTGCGACCGGACGTGATTCTGCTGGATATCCGCATGCCCGGCCTCGACGGCCTGCAGGTAGCGGCCAGACTCTGCGAGCGCGAGGCGCCGCCCGCGGTGATCTTCTGCACCGCCCATGATGAATTCGCCCTGGAGGCCTTCGACGTCAGCGCCGTCGGCTACCTGGTCAAGCCGGTGCGCCCCGAGGCGCTCGCCGCCGCGCTGAAGAAGGCCGAGCGGCCCAACCGCGTGCAACTCGCCGCCCTCACCCGACCGGCCGCCGGCGGCAACGGCGCCGGCCCGCGCAGCCACATCAGCGCGCGGACCCGCAAGGGCATCGAGCTGATCCCGCTGGAACAGGTGATCTTCTTCATCGCCGACCACAAGTACGTGACCCTGCGCCACGAAGGCGGCGAGGTGCTGCTGGACGAACCGCTCAAGGCGCTGGAGGACGAATTCGGCGACCGCTTCGTGCGCATTCACCGCAACGCCCTGGTCGCCCGCGAGCGCATCGAGCGCCTGCAGCGCACCCCGCTCGGCCATTTCCAGCTCTACCTGAAGGGCCTGGGCGGCGACGCCCTGACCGTCAGCCGGCGCCACGTGGCCGGTGTGCGCAAGCTGATGCACAGCCTCTGAAGCAGGCGGCGGACGCTCCTGCGGCGTTCCGCCTGCCGGCTTCCGGCGACCATCCTGCTATCATCGCCGGCAGTCCGTTTCCTGGAATTGCCCATGCCCCGCGAAATCCGCATCGCCACCCGTAAGAGCGCCCTGGCCCTGTGGCAGGCCGAATACGTCAAAGCCCGCCTGGAACAGGCCCATCCCGGCCTCGTGGTCAGCCTGGTGCCCATGGTCAGCCGGGGCGACAAACTACTCGACGCGCCGCTGGCGAAGATCGGAGGCAAGGGCCTGTTCGTCAAGGAACTGGAAACCGCCCTGCTGGACAACGAGGCCGACATCGCCGTGCACTCCATGAAGGACGTGCCGATGGACTTCCCCGAGGGGCTGGGCCTGTTCTGCATCTGCGAGCGCGAGGACCCGCGCGACGCCTTCGTATCCAACACCCATGACAGCCTCGACGCCCTGCCGGCCGGCAGCGTGGTCGGCACCTCCAGCCTGCGTCGCCAGGCCCAGCTGCTGGCGCGCCGGCCGGACCTGAAAATCCAGTTCCTGCGCGGCAACGTCAACACCCGCCTGGCCAAGCTGGACGCCAGCGAATACGACGCCATCATCCTCGCCGCCGCCGGCCTGATCCGCCTCGGCTTCGAGGAGCGCATCCGCGCCTCGATCAGCGTCGACGACAGCCTGCCCGCGGGCGGCCAGGGCGCCGTGGGTATCGAATGCCGCAGCGCCGACAGCGAGATCCACGCCCTGCTGGCACCGCTGCACCACGCCGAGACCGCCGCCCGGGTCACCGCCGAGCGCGCGCTGAACAAGCGCCTCAACGGCGGCTGCCAGGTGCCCATCGCCTGCTACGCCCTGCTCGAAGGCGAGCAACTGTGGCTGCGCGGCCTGGTCGGCCAGCCCGACGGCGGCCTGCTGCTGCGCGCCGAAGGCCGTGGCGCCGACGCCGAAGCCCTCGGCGAACAGGTGGCCGAGCAACTCCTGGCCCAGGGCGCCGAGGCCATCCTCAGGGCGGTGTACGGCGAGTGACCGGCTGGCGCCTGCTGCTGACCCGTCCGGCCGCCGAGTGCGCGGCGCTGGCC
This sequence comes from Pseudomonas sp. GD03875, assembly GCF_029840585.1. Classification (NCBI taxonomy): domain Bacteria; kingdom Pseudomonadati; phylum Pseudomonadota; class Gammaproteobacteria; order Pseudomonadales; family Pseudomonadaceae; genus Pseudomonas; species Pseudomonas sp. GD03875. Next base: position 17,192 of record NZ_JAOCCV010000029.1, read on the forward strand.
GCCACCCTGGCCGCGGCCGGCGTGTTCAGCCGCAGCCTGCCGCTGCTGGAGACCGAGCCCCTGGCGGAGTCGCCCGAGCAACACGCCACCCTCCTCGAACTGGAGCGCTACGACGCCGTGGTCGTGGTCAGCAAGCCGGCCGCGCGCCTGGGCCTGGCGCTGCTGGCGCGCCACTGGCCACGCCCGCCGACCAACCCGCGCTGGTTCAGCGTGGGCGCCGCCACCGCACGGATTCTCGACGACTACCTGACGCCCCACGGCCTGGCCGCCTGCTGCCCGGATAGCGGCGACGACAGCGAGGCCCTGCTGGCCCTGCCGCAGTTGGCAGCAGCCCTCGCAGGTCCGAACCCGCGCGTGCTGATCATGCGCGGCGAGGGCGGCCGCGAACTGATCGCCGACACCCTGCGCGGGCTTGGCGCGACGGTCGACTATCTGGAACTCTATCGCCGTGTGCAGCCTCAATACCCTGCCGGTACGCTGGTGCGAGTGATCGAGGACGCCCGCCTGAACGCCCTGCTGGTCAGCAGCGCGCAGGGCCTGGACAACCTCCGCCAGCTGGCTGCAGAAGCCTGGCCGGAGCTGACTGAGCTACCCTTGCTGGTGCCCAGCCCGCGCGTGGCCGACATGGCCCGCGCGGCCGGCGCCCGGCAGGTCATCGATTGTCGCGGCGCCAGCGCCGCGGCGGTTCTGGAGGCCCTGCGCGCCCACCCGGCGCCGGCCCACTAAGCAAAGGAAGGACATGTGAGCGAGACAGCCCCCCAGATCAGCGAACAGAATCCGCAAGCCCCGACGCTTCCCCCGCCCGCCGCACCCAGCGCTAAGGGCCGCGGCCCGGCCTGGCTGGCGCTGCTGATCGGCCTGGGCGCCCTCGGCCTGGCCGGCTGGAGCGCCTGGCAGCTGCACCAGCAGCGGGACCAGGCGGCGCAGCAGCTGACCCAGTTCCAGCAGGCCGGCGACGCCGCCCAGGCCCGGGTCAAGGACACCGAGGACCGGGTAGCGAAACGCCTGGCCGGCCTGCCCACCGCCGACGACCTGGCGACCCAGCGCGACCTGCTGGTGAGCCTGCAGGGCGAGCAGCAGCGCCTGTCCCAGAGCCTGTCCGGCCTGCTCGGCAAGAGCCGCGAGGACTGGCGCCTGGCCGAGGCCGAACACCTCCTGCGCCTGGCCATGCTGCGGCTCTCCGCCCTGCAGGACGTGGACAGCGCGGTGGCGCTGGTGCAGGGCGCCGACGACATCCTGCGGGCACAGAACGACCCGCAGGCCTTCGCCGCCCGCGGCGAGCTGATCAAGGTGCTGGAGGCACTGCGCGGCCTGCCGCAGGTGGATCGCTCCGGCCTATTCCTGCAACTGGCGGCGCTGCGCGACCAGGTTGCCCAGCTGCAGATGCTAGCGCCCGAGTACATCCTGCCGGTGGAAACCACCGACACGGCCAACGCCAGCGACAGCAGCCGCTGGGAAACGCTGTGGCAGGAGCTGTCGCGCTACGTGCGCATCGACCTGCACGCCGACCAGGACGTGCGCCCGCAACTGGCCGGGCAGAGCCTGGCCCAGGTGCGCCTGACCCTGGCGCTGGCGCTGGAACAGGCCCAGTGGGGCGCCCTCAACGGCGACCAGGAGGTCTATCGTCACGCCCTGGCCTCGGCCAACGAGGTGCTGGACACCTACTTCGACCGCGACAACCAGGCCGTGCAGGCGATGCAGAAACGCATCGGCGAACTGACCGGGCAACAGGTGGTGACCCGCCTGCCCGGGCTGGACGACGCACTCGGCACCCTGCAGGCCTACATCAAGCGCCGCGAGGCCGCCGAACTCGCGCCCGAAGGCGAAGCCGAGGCCACCAGCGAAGGGGACGGACAATGATCCGCGCTGTCCTGCTCCTGATCCTGGTGGTGGCCGCGGCCACCCTGCTCGGCCTGGCCATCGCCGAACACAGCGGCTACGTGCTGATCGCCTGGAAGGGCCTGCGCTACGAATCCAGCCTGTGGGTGTTCCTGCTGCTGATCGCCCTCGCCGTGCTGCTGGTGTGGGCGCTGCGCTGGCTGAGCCGGCTGCTGCTGGTGTCCGGCTCGCTGGTCAATCCCTGGTCGCGGCGCCAGCGCGGGCGGCGTAGCCGGCTGGCGGCGGAAAAGGGCCTGCTCGACCTGATCGAGGGCCGCTGGGAGCGCGCCATCCGGCACCTGCGCCTGGCCGCCGAAGGCGACCGTCAGCCGCTGATGTACTACCTCGGCGCGGCACGCGCCGCGCAGAAGCTGGGGCGCACCGAGGAGAGCGAGGCCCTGCTGGAAAGCGCCCTGCAGCGCCAGCCCCAGGCCGAACTGGCGATCGCCCTGACCCATGCCGAGCTGCAGCGCGAGCGCGGCGACCTGGCCGGCGCGCTGGACACCCTGCAGGCCATGCGCGAGCGTCATCCCCACCATCACCTGGTGCTGGAACAGCTGCAGAGCGCCCTGGCCGAACGCGGCGACTGGGCGGCGCTGCTCGACCTGCTGCCGGAACTGAAGAAGGCCAAGGTGCTGGACGCCGAGGCGCTGGCCGAGCTGGAACGCAAGGTCTGGATCGCCCGGTTGCAGACCGCCGGAGAGCACGGCCTGGACCAGGGCGAACTGGCCCTGCAGCCGCTCACCTCGGCCTGGCAGCAGCTGTCCTCATCGCAGCGCCAGAACCCGGAGCTGCTGGTCGCCTATGCCGGCCAGCTGCGCGCGCTGGGCGCCCAGGAAGAAGCCGAGGAAGCGCTGCGCAAGGCGCTCAAGCACCACTACGACACCCGCCTGGTGCGCCTCTACGGCCAGGTCCGCGGCCGCGACCCGGGGCGCCAGTTGCAAACCGCCGAGGACCTGCTCAAGCAGCATCCTCAGGACCCGGTGCTGCTGCTCAGCCTGGGCCGCCTGTGCCTGCAGAACGAACTGTGGGGCAAGGCCCGCGAGTACCTGGAGATCAGCCTGGAGTTCTCCCGCAATCCCGAGACCTGCGCCGAACTGGCGCGCCTGCTGGCCAGCCAAGGCCACCTGCAAGAGAGCAACCGCCTGTTGCAGGAAATGCTCGTCCTGCAGGGACAGCACCTGCCCTCCCTGCCGCAACCGGCCCACTGATCGCGCGGCCGCGCCATCCCCCAATGGCGCGGCCGCAGCGTGCCGGCAGCCTGACATGCGGCGCCCTGCCGCTGACGGAGAGCCCTCCCGCGCCTTGAAAGGCCTGCCGGCTTTCCTCTACCGTAGGCGCCTTTCCCGTACCGCTTGGAGTCATCATGGCGCTCGCCACCCCGCGTTCCCTGTTCCTGCTCGCCTTCCTCGGCTGCCTGGCCCTGATGGGTGGAGCCCTCTACCTGGAACATGTGGTCGGCCTGAATCCCTGCCCGATGTGCGTCGTCCAGCGCATCTTCGTCATCCTCTTCGCCCTGGTCTGCCTGATCGCCGCCATCCACGGTCCGCAGCGCATCGGCCGCCGGGTGTACGCCGTGCTGGCGCTGCTGTTCGCCGCCGGTGGCGCGGGCACCGCGGCGCGCCAGGTGTGGCTGCAGAACGTACCGGCCGACCAGCTGGAAGCCTGCCTGCCGAGCCTGGAGTTCATGATGGAGGCCTTGCCGCTGCAGGAGATCGTGCGCCTGGTGTTCCACGGCACCGCCGACTGCGCCGAAGTGACCTGGACCCTGTTCGGTCTCAGCGTGCCGGAATGGAGCCTGCTGGCCTTCATCGGCATGATCCTGTTCGCCCTGTTCCAGCTGCTGCGCCGCGGCTGAATCCTTTCCCGACCGGGATGACTTGATGCCCGCGCCGAGTGGGCATACTCTGGCCCGACGCCTCGCCAGTAATCCGCCGTTCTCGACGAGGTGATCCCCGAGGATCCACGAGCTGACAATAAAATGCCTCGGGGCTGGCGTATTCAGCATTCACCAGTAGGGAAGTGAGGGACATCATGCTCGAGAGCTGCCAGAACGCCCAGGAACGCTGGGGCGGTGTACACCAGCTGATCGACCGCTGGCTGCAGGAACGCCACGAACTGGTGAGCGCCTTCGGCTCGCTCAGCGATGCCTCCGGGAGCGCCGCGACCCACAACGAGGACGTACAGCGCTTCTGCCAGATTCTGGTCGACTACGTGTCGGCCGGCCACTTCGAGGTCTACGAACAGCTCACGGTCGAGGCCAAGGCCTTCGGCGATCAGCGCGGTCTGGAACTGGCCAAGCAGATTTACCCGCGCATCGAGGCCATCACCGAAGTGGCGCTGGCGTTCAACGACCGTTGCGACAGTGGCGACTACCGCGATGGCGCCGCTCTCGATGGAGAGCTCAAGCGACTGGGGCAACTGCTGCACGAGCGCTTTGAACTGGAAGACTGCCTCATCGAAGTGCTGCACAACGCCCACCAGCACCAGGCCATGACCGCACCGCTCTGAGCGCTGCGCACGAACAGAAAAAAGCCGCCTTCCGAGGCGGCTTTTTCATGTAGGGCGGGTGAAACCCGCGGGATAGTACGCGGGTTTCACCCGCCCTACCCGCCGCCCATTTTCATGAGCAATCAGTCGGCCACGTCCAGCAGCTCGACCTCGAACACCAGCGGCGCGTTCGGCGGGATCAGATCGCCGGCGCCCTCCTCGCCATACGCCTGCGCCGCCGGAATGACCACGCGCCAGCGAGCGCCCACCGGCATCTGCCGCAGCGCGGTCTGCCAGCCGGGAATCAGCGCGCCGAGACGGAACCACTGCGGCCCTTCGCTCTGGTCGAACAGGCTGCCGTCGGCCAGCTCGCCGCGATAGCTGACCTTCACCCGGCTGCTCGCTTGCGGCTTTCTGCCGCTGCCGGGACGCAGCTCGCGCACCAGTACGCCACCCTCGAGTTCGCGCACGCCGTGGCGGGATTTCTCCGTGGCCAGGAAGCGACCCTCGGCCATTCGCGCCTGCTCGTCGCGACTCTCGGAAAGGTGGCGCTCATGGGCATCGAGCAGCGCATCGATGCGCTCCGGCGGCAGACGCAGCGCATCGCCCCGATAGGCCTGGCGCAGCCCTTCGAGCAGTGCCTCCAGCGGCAGCCCGGGCACCTCGCCACGCAGCCTTTCACCCAGCCGCGCACCCAGGCTGTAGGCCAGATCCTCGTCCTGATTCGCGGCCGGCGACAGGGCGGGAAACAGGCACAGCAACAACAGGGAAAGACGCAGCATGGTGGAAGTCTCCGCGGAATTTGCCGGCGATTATGCCCGATGCCCTCACAGGCCCTAGCGACGGCGATGGCGGCCGTCTAGTATGGGGGCACCAACGTCCGTTAGGAGGCATATCATGCCGGCGAAGAACAAGAAGTCCGTCAGTACCCCTTTGCATCTGCTTCAGCAACTGTCCCATAGCCTGCTCGAACATTTGGAAAAGGCCTGCACCCAGGCTCTGGTCGACGCCGAAGAACTGCTGACCAAGCTGGAAAAACAGCGCGGCAAGGCGCAGGAAAAACTCCACGAATCCCGGACCAAACTGCAGGACGCGGTCAAGGCCGGCAAGGCCAAGGCCCAGAGCAAGGCGAAGGATGCGGTGGCCGAACTGGAAGACCTGCTCGCCAGCGTCAAGACCCGCCAGGCCGAGACCCGCACCTACATCGTCCAGCTCAAGCGCGATGCCCAGCAGAGCCTGAAACTGGCGCAGGGCGTGGGCAAGGTACGCGAAGCCGCGGCCAAGGCCCTCGACAGCCGCGCCACGGAAAAGCCTGCCGCGACGCCGGCCAGCAAACCGGCCGCGAAGAAGGCCACCACCAAGCCGGCGGCGAAACCCGCGGCCAAGGCGACCACCAAACCAGCTGCGAAACCCGCGACCAAGGCCGCAGCCAAACCTGCCGCCAAGAGCACAGCGGCCAAGCCGGCCACGAAGGCAGCCGCCAAACCGGCAGCGAAGCCCGCAGTCAAGAGCGCTGCCAAACCAGCAGCAGCCAAGGCACCGGCCAAGGCCACCGCCGCCAAGCCGGCGTCCAAGCCCACAGCGAAACCAGCCGCAAAACCCGCTGCCAAGACCACGGCCAAACCGGCTGCAGCCAAAGCGCCGGCCAAGGCCGTCACCGCCAAGCCGGCTTCCAAGCCCGCGGCAAAACCGGCCGCCAAGCCAGCCGCAAAACCGGCGACCAAAGCCGCAGCCAAGCCTGCCCCCAAGGCAGCCGAAAAACCGGCGGCGAAGCCCGCCGCGAAGAAACCGGCCGCGGCCAAACCGGCAGCCGCCAAGCCGGTCGCCAAACCCGCGGCCAAGCCCGCCACACCTGCGGCAGCCAAGCCGGCGACTCCCGCCAGCACCACCACCTCGGCACCCGCGACCACCGCTGCCGCAACCAGCGGCAACGGCAGCACTCCGCCCAGCGCTTAATCCGGGTCGATGGCGGCGCGCAGCTCGCGCGCCTCGCCTTCGCTCACCACCAGGCGCTCCAACCAGGCCACGGCTTCGTCCGTGGCCTGCCATTTCCGGGTCGCCGCTTCCAGTCGCCCGAGCAACTCGCGCTCGGCCTCCAGCTCCAGCGCCTTGACCTGCTCGCGCAGACGCGTCCACTGCGGGTCGTCCGCCGCCGCCGTCTTCCAGCCACGGCGCAACTCGCGCAGCGGCTGCACCACCTGGCGCTGCCAGGGTTCGGCGATGGCGCGCAGCTGTCCAAGACGCTCCTCGCCGCAGGCCACCCCACGCCGCTCCAGCCACAGGGCGCAGAGCAGCAGGCAAACATCGGCGCCGCCCTCCTGCAGGCGCAGGCAGGTCCGCTCGACGTTTGGGCGGGCGTAGGTGGCGAGCGCGAAGCTCCACAGATCAGTCGGCATGCGGCTCTCCGGGCGGCGACGGGGGGAAGCTGGTAGACTCCGCGGCCATTATGATCCGACTCCTGAACCTCACTCTACAGCGCGGTCCGCAACGCCTGCTCGAAGGCGCCGAACTGACTCTGCACGCCGGCCAGAAGGTCGGTCTCATCGGTGCCAACGGCGCCGGCAAATCCAGCCTGTTCGCCCTGCTGCGCGGCGAACTCGGCCCCGACGCCGGCGACTGCCAGCTGCCGGCCGACTGGCGCATCGCCCACATGCGCCAGGAAGTGGACGACCTCGAACGCCTGGCCGTCGACTACGTGCTCGACGGCGATGCCCACCTGCGCGCCATCCAGGCCGAACTGGCCCGGGCCGAGCAGGCCCACGACGGCGGCGCCATCGCCCGCCTGCACACCGAACTCGACAACGCCCAGGGCTACACGGCCGACGCCCGCGCACGCAAGCTGCTGGCCGGCCTCGGCTTCACCAATGAGCAGATGGACAAGCGCGTCGGCGACTTCTCCGGCGGCTGGCGCATGCGCCTGAACCTGGCCCAGGCACTGATGTGCCCGTCCGAACTGCTGCTGCTCGACGAGCCGACCAACCACCTCGACCTCGACGCCATCCTCTGGCTGGAAGAGTGGCTGAAGAGCTACCCCGGCACCCTGTTGCTGATCTCCCACGACCGCGACTTCCTCGACGCCGTGGTCGATCACGTGGCCCATCTGGAACAGCAGAAGCTGACCCTCTACCGTGGTGGCTACTCGGCCTTCGAGCGCACCCGCGTCGAGCGCCTGGCGCAGCAGCAGCAGGCCTACGAGAAGCAGCAGGCGCAGCGCGCCCACATGGAAGACTTCATCCGCCGCTTCAAGGCCAAGGCGACCAAGGCCCGCCAGGCGCAGAGCCGGATCAAGGCGCTGGAGCGCCTGGAGGAACTCGCGCCGGCCCATGTCGATTCGCCCTTCGACTTCGCCTTCCGCGAGGCGGACAAGGTCTCCAGCCCGCTGCTGAACCTGTCCGAGGCGCGCCTCGGCTATGGCGACAAAACGGTGCTGGACAAGGTCAAGCTGAGCCTCGCCCCCGGCGCGCGGATCGGCCTGCTCGGCCCCAACGGCGCGGGCAAGTCGACCCTGATAAAGACCCTGGCCGGCGACCTCACGGTGCTCGGCGGCAGCCTGGCGCGCGGCGAGAACCTGGCCATCGGCTACTTCGCCCAGCACCAGCTCGACGCCCTCGACCCCAAGGCCAGCCCGCTGCTGCACCTGCAACGCATCGCCCCGGGCGAGCGCGAACAGACCCTGCGCGACTTCCTCGGCGGCTTCGACTTCCGCGGCAACCGCTGCGACGAGCCGGTGCTGAACTTCTCCGGCGGCGAGAAGGCGCGCCTGGCGCTGGCCCTGATCGCCTGGCAGAAGCCCAACCTGCTGCTGCTCGACGAACCGACCAACCACCTCGACCTGGAAATGCGCCTGGCCCTGACCATGGCCCTGCAGAACTTCGCCGGCGCCGTGCTGGTGGTGTCCCACGATCGTCACCTGCTGAAGAGCACCACCGACGAGTTCCTGCTGGTGGCCGACGGACGCATCCAGCCGTTCGAGGGCGACCTCGACGACTACGCCCGCTGGCTGATCGACTACCGCGCGCGCCAGCAGCCCCAGACCGCCAGCGCACCGACCGCGGACAAGACCGACAAGCGCGCCCAGCGCCAGGCCGCCGCCGCCCTGCGCCAGCAGCTGGCACCGCACCGGCGCGAGGCGGAGAGGCTGGAGAAGGAACTGGGCAAGGTCCAGGAGAAGCTCGCCGGCGTCGAGGAAAGGCTCGGCGACAGCGGCCTGTACGAGGCCGCCCGCAAGGACGAGCTGCGCGACCTGCTGGCCGAGCAGGCGCGCCTGAAGACCGGCGAATGTGAGCTGGAGGAACGCTGGCTGCTGGCGCTGGAGACCCTGGAAGACCTGCAGCGCCAGCTGGAGGAGGCCGACTGATGGAAGAACTGCAACTGCTCACCGCCTGGCGCGAACCCCTGATCCTGGCCGGCCAGGTGCTGCTGATCCTGCTCCTGGCGTGGCTGGCCCAGCGCCTGGTGACCCGCGGCATCACCCGCCTCGGCACTCGCTACGCCATGCTGCCGCAGGAAGTGCTGATGCCGCTTCGCGGCCTGCTGCGCTGGCTGATCATGGGCAGCGCGCTGATGCTGGTACTGGAGCGCCTAGGCGTGTCCGCGGAGGTGCTGTGGACCGCGCTCACCGGCTTCGCCGCCGTGGCGGCGGTAGCCTTCTTCGCCATCTGGAGCGTGCTGTCCAACATGTTCTGCGCCCTGCTGATCTTCAGCATGGGGCCGTTCCGCCTGGGCGACACCGTGGAGCTGATCGAAAACGCCGACAAGCCGGGAGTGAAGGGCCGGGTGATCTCCATCAACCTGTTCTACACCACGCTGGAAGACCTGACCAACGACGAAGGCGCGCGCGGCGCCCTGCTGCAGGTGCCCAACAGCCTGTTCTTCCAGCGCTCGGTGCGGCGCTGGCGCTGAGCGGGGCTGGCCGCTGACGCGGCGGAGGCGTAGGCTGTTGCGCCTGCCCCTTCCCGCTCCTCCGAGGTATTCGCCATGGCACTCGAGACCTGGCTCGCTTTCTTCGTCGCCTGCTGGGTGATCAGCCTGTCACCCGGCGCCGGCGCCATCGCCTCCATGTCCAGCGGTCTGCAGTACGGCTTCTGGCGCGGCTACTGGAACGCCCTCGGCCTGCAGATCGGCCTGGCCCTGCAGATCGCCATCGTCGCCGCCGGCGTCGGCGCCATTCTCTCGGCCTCGGCCACCGCCTTCACGGCGATCAAGTGGTTCGGCGTGGCCTACCTGGTGTGGCTGGCGATCAAGCAGTGGCAGGCGCTGCCCGGCGACCTCGACGCCGGCTCCGGCGTGCGCCCCCTCGGCCGTCCGCTGACCCTGGTGCTGCGCGGCTTCCTGGTGAACGCCAGCAATCCCAAGGCCATCGTCTTCATGCTCGCGGTGCTGCCGCAGTTCATAGACCCGCACCAGCCGCTGCTGATGCAGTACCTGATCATGGGCGCGACCATGATCGTCGTCGACCTGATCGTCATGGCCGGCTACACCGGCCTGGCCGCCCGCGTGCTGCGCGCCCTGCGCACGCCGCGCCAGCAGCGCCTGATGAACCGTACCTTCGCCGGCCTGTTCGTCGGCGCCGCCGCGCTGCTCGCCACAGTGCGCCGCGCGACGGTCTGACATGCGCGTGTGGATCGACGCGGACGCCTGTCCGCGCCTGGCCCGCGACCAGGTGGTGAAGTTCGCCCTCAAGCGCGGTTTCGAAGTGGTGCTGGTGGCCGGCCAGCCGGTAGCCCGGCCGAACTTCGCTTGCGTCAAGCTGGTGGTGGTGCCGAGCGGCCCGGACGCCGCCGACGATCACCTGGTGGAGCAGGCCGAGCCCGGCGAACTGGTGATCTGCAGCGACGTGCCGCTGGCCGACCGGCTGGTGAAGAAGGGCGTCGCCGCGCTCGACCCGCGCGGCCGGGAGTTCGACGAGCGCAACATGGGTGAGCGCCTGGCCGTGCGCAACCTGTTCACCGACCTGCGCGACCAGGGCCAGATGGGCGGCGGCCAGGCCGCCTATTCGGACAAGGATCGCCAGGCCTTCGCCAACGCCCTCGACCGCATCCTCACCCGGCTGGCCAGGTAGCGAGCGCGCTCAGAGCCCGTTCAAAGGCTCGCGAGCTGGAGGCCTGCAAGGCCAAGACAAGCGGTGAAGGACATCCCGGGATTGCCTTCAACGCGGCAGGCACGCCGCGCAGCGGACTTGAGCAGGTCTCAGCGCTGGTACTCGCCAGCCGCCTCCGGCTGGTACTCGACGGCCAGCAGCGTGAGCTTCAGCGATTTGCCGCCCGGCCCCGGCCAGTCGATCTGCTGGCCGACCGACAGTCCCAGCAGAGCGCTGCCCACCGGCGCCAGGATCGACACCCGGCCTTCGCCGCCGGCGTCCTCGGGGAACACCAGGGTCAGGTGCCAGTCCTTGCCGCTGCCTTCTTCACGGCAATGCACGCGCGAATTCATCGTCACCACCCCGGCCGGCACCTCGTCACGCCCCACCACCTGGGCGCGCGCTAGTTCCTTTTCCAGCGCCTCGGCGCCGGGGCCGTACTCCTCCAGGCTGTCGAGCAGGCGCTCCAGGCGCTGCAGGTCGAGGCGGGTGATGATGATCGCGGGTGTACTGCTCATGACGTAGGTCTTCCTCCCTGGGCCAGATCCAGATAAAGCAAAACCCCGCCCGAAGGCGGGGTTTTGGTCGGTTAGTCAGCTTTGGTTGAAGCTACCACAAGCCGGCCAAGAAGCAAGGCCACCCGATCAGGCGGGATCTGCCGGAGCCTCCAGGCGCCGACGCGCGTCGTCGCGAATCCGCCGGCGGCGGTCGTTGCCGGCCTGGCCCCATTCGAGTATCTCGGCCAGGGTGCGGCCACAGCCCAGGCACACGTCCCGGTCGTCCAGGCAGCACTGGCGGCGGCAGGGCGAGTCGACGGCGTCAGAGCTCGTCGAAGTCGAGTTCTTCACCGGCCTGCTCGCGGGTCACCCGGGCGAGCAGCTCGCCCAGCGGCTCGTCGCTGGTGTCGCAGATCCACAGGCCCTGGTCCTCGTCGTAGTCGAAGTGGAAACCACCGGAACGCGCCGCCACCCACAGCTGGCGCAGCGGCTCCTGGCGACTGAGGATCACCTGGGTGCCGTTCTCGAAGCGCACGGTCAGCACGCCGGCGGAATTTTCCAGGTCGAGGTCCAGGTCGCTGTCGTCGAAAATGTCCTCCACGGCCTGCTGGGCGGCATCGACCAGGTCATGGAAACGGGCTTCGCTCAAACTCATGGCAACGTCCTCAGGGATGGGGTGCGGAATCTAGCAGACTTTGCCGGTAGGCGCCGGGGCTCTGCCCGGTCCAGCGGCGGAAGGCGCGGGCCAGCGAGCCGGATTCGCTGAAGCCGACCAGGAAGGCGATCTCTGCCAGCTCCAGCGCCGGGTCGCGCAGGTAATGCAGCACCAGCTGGTGGCGGGTCTCGTCGAGCAGCCCGCTGAACGACAGGCCGGCCTCGCGCAGGCGCCGCTGCAGGGTGCGCGCGCTGAGGTCGAGGCTCTGCGCCAGGCGCTCCAGGTCGGCACCCTGCTCCGGCAACTGGCGCGCCAGTTCGCGGCGGGCGCGGTCGAGCACGCTGTGGCCTTGGTCGAGCTGGCCGAGCAGACGGTCGGCGTGGGCGTCGAGCAACCGGCGCAGCTGGGCGTCGGCCTGGGCCAGCGGCGCGGACAGCAGGCGCCGGGGGAACACCAGGGCGTTGTCGGCCTGGCCGAACAGCACCGGGCAGCCGAAGATGCGCCGGTGCTCGGAAGTATCGGCGGGCGCCGGATGCTGGAAGCGCACCTCGGTCGGCGGGATCTGCAGCCCGGTGATCCAGCGGCCGAAGGTCAGCCAGCCGGCCAGTGTCTCCTCGCTGTGCTGGCGCTGCTGCTCGCGCACCAGCGGCTGCCAGCTGTGCGCCACCTGCGCTTCGAGGCCCTCGCGGAGCGGTTCGTCGGCCAGGTCGACCCGGCCGAGGTTGCCCACCAGGGTGGCGTAGCGGGCCTGGCGGTGCAGGGCGTCGGCCAGGGTCGCGCAGCTCATGATCAGGTAGCCGAGCACGCCGTAGTAGCCGGGACGCATGGCCTCGCCCAGGTGCAGGCCGAGGTGCTGGTCGCCGGTCAGCCGCACGCCTTCGGCGAGCAGCTCCAGGTAGGCGCTGACGGCGATGCGCTGGTCGCGCTGGGCGAGGATGGCCGGGCTCAGGTGCACCCGGGCCAGCAGCGGATCGCTGGCGAAGCCCTGGCGGGCGAGATGATCCAGCAGGCCCTGCAGGTAGGCGACCGAAACCGAGCTGGCGAGTGTGGCGGGGGCGTCCATCGGGGCTCCGTTTTTTCGTCCATGCTAGCCGCAAAAACACCGCCGCGGGCAAGCCGGAGACGCCAGGGCGACCGTCCTGGCGGGCCCGCCGGGCGCGCATAGGCAAGCCGGCGGGGGGTCGGTATACTCCGGCTCATTCTCGATTTCGCAAAGGACTCCACCATGAAGCGCCTGTTGCTGCCCTTCATCGCGCTCGCCGTGCTCGCCTCCGCCCTCGCCGGCTGTGGCCAGAAAGGCCCGCTGTACCTGCCCGACGACGACAAGACCGTCAAAGAACGCGACAAAGACGTCTTCCTCTAAGGGGGTTCCATGCAAGCCTTTACCAGCCGCGACGGGCAACTGTTCGCGGAGGGCGTGGCCCTGTCCGCCATCGCCGAACGCTTCGGCACGCCCACCTACGTCTATTCCCGCGCCCACATCGAGGCCCAGTACCGGGCCTACGCCGATGCCCTTTCCGGCATGCCGCACCTGGTCTGCTTCGCGGTCAAGGCCAACTCGAATCTGGGTGTGCTGAACGTGCTGGCGCGCCTGGGCGCCGGCTTCGACATCGTTTCCCGCGGCGAGCTGGAGCGCGTGCTGGCCGCCGGCGGCGATGCCGCGAAGATCGTGTTCTCCGGCGTCGGCAAGACCCGCGACGACATGCGCCGCGCCCTGGAAGTCGGCGTGCACTGCTTCAACGTCGAGTCGGTGGACGAACTGGAGCGCCTGCAGCAGGTCGCCGCGCAAGCCGGCAAGACCGCCCGCATCTCGCTGCGGGTCAACCCGGACGTGGACGCCGGCACCCACCCCTACATCTCCACCGGCCTGAAGGAGAACAAGTTCGGCATCGACATCGAGCAGGCGCCCGAGGTGTATGCCCGCGCCGCCGCGCTGCCGAACCTGGAAGTCGTCGGCGTGGACTGCCACATCGGCTCCCAGCTGACCAGCCTGCCGCCCTTCCTCGACGCCCTCGAACGCCTGCTGCTGCTGGTCGACCAGTTGGCCGAGCAAGGTATCCGGATCAAGCACCTGGACCTCGGCGGCGGCCTCGGCGTGCAGTACCGCGACGAGCAGCCGCCGCTGGCCGGCGACTACATCGCCGCCGTGCGCGAGCGCCTGAAGGGCCGCGACCTGGCCCTGGTGTTCGAGCCGGGCCGCTCCATCGTCGCCAACGCCGGCGTGCTGCTGACCCGCGTGGAATACCTCAAGCACACCGCGCACAAGGACTTCGCCATCATCGATGCGGCCATGAACGACCTGATCCGCCCGGCCCTGTACCAGGCGTGGATGGACGTCACCCCGGTGCAGCCGCGCCAGGGCGAGGCGCGCGCCTACGACCTGGTCGGGCCGATCTGCGAGACCGGCGACTTCCTGGCCAAGGGCCGCGAGCTGGTGCTGGTCGAGGGCGACCTGCTGGCCGTGCGCTCGGCCGGCGCCTACGGCTTCGTCATGAGTTCCAACTACAACACCCGCGGCCGCGCCGCCGAGGTGCTGGTGGATGGCGAGCAGGCCTTCGAGGTGCGCCGCCGCGAGACCCTCGAGGAACTCTACGCCGGCGAAAGCCTGCTGCCGCAGTGAGGGCGCGATCATGCTATTGCGCTTCACCAAGATGCACGGCCTCGGCAACGACTTCATGGTCCTCGACCTGATCAGCCAGCACGCGCACATCCAGCCCAAGCACGCCAAGCAGTGGGGCGACCGCCACACCGGCGTCGGCTTCGACCAGTTGCTGCTGGTGGAGGCGCCGACCAGCCCGGACGTGGACTTCCGCTACCGCATCTTCAATTCCGACGGCTCGGAAGTGGAGCAGTGCGGCAACGGCGCGCGCTGCTTCGCCCGCTTCGTGGTGGACAAGCGCCTGACCGTGAAGAAGCAGGTCCGGGTCGAGACCAAGGGCGGCATCATCGAACTCAACCTGCGCCCGGACGGCCAGGTGACCGTGGACATGGGCCCGCCGCGCCTGGCACCGGCACAGATTCCGTTCCAGGCCGAGACCGAGGCGCTGAGCTACCCGGTCGAAGTGGATGGGCAGCACCATCAGCTGGCCGCCGTGTCCATGGGCAACCCGCACGCCGTGCTGCGCGTCGATAACGTCGACACGGCCCCCGTACACCAGTTGGGGCCGAAGCTGGAGCACCATCCGCGCTTCCCGCAGCGGGTCAACGTCGGCTTCCTGCAGATCGTCGACCGCAAGCAGGCGCGCCTGCGCGTGTGGGAACGCGGCGCCGGCGAGACCCGCGCCTGCGGCACCGGCGCCTGTGCCGCCGCCGTCGCCGCCATCCGCCAGGGCTGGATGGATTCGCCCGTGCAGCTGGAACTGCCGGGCGGCAAGCTCTCCATCGAGTGGGCAGGGCCGGGTGAGCCGGTTATGATGACCGGACCCGCCGTTCGCGTGTACGAAGGACAGGTTCGCCTATGAGTACGCAGGATCAGATTCCGCTGGATGCCGAGAGCGTCGCCGCCTACCTGCGGCAGCACCCGGAATTCTTCGTCGACCACGAGGAACTGATCCCCGAACTGCGCATTCCGCACCAGCCCGGCACCGCCGTGTCGCTGGTGGAGCGCCAGGTCAAGCTGCTGCGCGAGCGCAACATCGAGATGCGCCATCGCCTGTCGCAGCTGATGGACGTGGCCCGCGACAATGACCGCCTGTTCGACAAGACCCGCCGCCTGGTGCTCGACCTGCTCGACGCCGCCAGCCTGGAAGAGGTGATCGGCGCGGTGGAAGACAGCCTGCGCCATGAGTTCCAGGTGCCCTTCGCCAGCCTGATCCTGTTCAGCGACACGCCGCTGGGCGTCGGCCGCTCGGTCAGCTCGGCCGAAGCCCACCAGGCCATCGGCGGCCTGCTCGGCGGCGGCAAGACCACCTGCGGCGTGCTGCGCCCCAACGAACTGGCGTTCCTCTTCGGCGAGGCCGAGCATACCCAGGTCGGCTCGGCCGCCGTGGTCAGCCTCAGCCACCAGGGCCTGCACGGCGTGCTGGCCATTGGCAGCCCGGACCCGCAACACTACAAGAGCAGCCTCGGCACCCTGTTCCTCGGCTACATCGCCGAAGTGCTGGCCCGCGTGCTGCCACGCTTCGCCGCGCCATTGCGCTCGGTACGTTAGAAGCAGCTGCAAGCTTCACGCAGCAAGAGAACGGCCGGGCGCTTTTACTTGGAGCTTGAAGCTTGAAGCTTGCAGCCGACCTCGACGCCTTCCTCGAACACCTGCGCAGCGAGCGCCAGGTCTCGCCGCACACCCTCGACGGCTATCGCCGCGACCTGCTGAAAGTGCTCGCCCTGTGCGAGAAGAACGGCATCGCCGGCTGGGCCGACCTCGACACCCGCAGCCTGCGCAGCTTCGTCGCCCGCCTGCACGCCCAGGGCCAGTCCAGCCGCTCCCTGGCGCGCCTGCTCTCGGCAGTGCGCGGCTTCTATCAGTACCTCGGCCGCGAGGGCCTGTGCCGCCACGACCCGGCCGCCGGGCTGTCCGCGCCCAAGGGCGAGCGCCGCCTGCCCCGCGCGCTGGACGCCGACCGCGCGGCCCAGCTGCTCGACGGCGCGGTGGAAGACGACTTCATCGCCCGCCGCGACCAGGCCATGCTCGAACTCTTCTATTCCTCCGGCCTGCGCCTGTCCGAACTGGTCGACCTCGATCTCGATGGCCTCGATCTGCCCGCCGGCCTGGTGCGCGTGCGCGGCAAGGGCAACAAAGCCCGCGAGCTGCCGGTCGGGCGCAAGGCCCGCGAAGCCCTGGAGGCCTGGCTGCCATTGCGCGCCCTGAGCAACCCGCAGGACGGCGCCGTGTTCGTCGGCCGCCAGGGCCGGCGCCTGACCCCGCGCGCCATCCAGCTGCGGGTGCGCGAGGCCGGCGTGCGCGAGCTGGGCCAGCACCTGCACCCGCACATGCTCAGGCACTCCTTTGCCAGCCATATGCTGGAGTCCAGCCAGGACCTGCGCGCCGTGCAGGAACTGCTCGGCCACGCCGACATCGCCACCACCCAGATCTACACCCACCTGGACTTCCAGCACCTGGCCAAGGTCTATGACGGCGCCCACCCGCGCGCCAAGCGCAAGAGCGAAACCTCATGAGCATCCGCCTGATCACCTTCGACCTCGACGACACCCTGTGGGACGTGGCCCCGGTGATGCACAGCGCCGAGGCCGCGCTGCGCGACTGGCTGGCCGCCGAGGCGCCGCGCCTCGGCCCGGTGCCGATCGAACACCTGTGGGCGATCCGCGCCCGCCTGATGGAGGTCGACCCCGGCCTCAGGCACCGCCTCAGCGAACTGCGCCGACGCATCCTGCTGCATGCCCTGCTCGATGCGGGCTACCCACAGGGCGAGGCCGATGATCTGGCCGAACTGGGCTTCCAGGTGTTCCTCGCCGCGCGCCACCAGGTCCAGCTGTACCCCGAGGTACACCCGACCCTCGAACGCCTGGCCATGCGCTACACCCTCGGGGTGATCACCAACGGCAACGCCGACGTGCGCCGCCTGGGCCTGGCCGACTACTTCCGCTTCGCCCTGTGCGCCGAGGAGTTGGGGATCGGCAAGCCCGATCCGCATCCGTTCCGGACCGCGCTGAAACACGCCGGAGTCGAGGCAGGACAGGCCGTGCACATCGGCGATCACCCCGGCGACGACATCGCTGGCGCCAAGGCCGCCGGCATGCATGCCATCTGGTTCAACCCGAACGGCCGGACCTGGGAAGGTGACGAGACGCCGGACAGGGAAATCCGCAGCCTCGGCGAGCTCCCGGCACTGCTGCATGAGTGGTAGGTCAGGAGCACCCGTCACGGAAATTGACGTCAGAATATCGGCTGAAATTCACATTTCCGGGCAATGCCCATACAATCGCCCGCCACCATAACAAGACATTTCAGCGAGGCTCCCGGGTGCTAGACCGCCTAAAGAATCTCGCTCCGCTTTCGTAGCACTTGCCTCCACTTTCGGGAAAGCCGACGAAGAACCCTGGCGCGACACCCTGAATCGCTCCGAATATCTGTCTCGTCACAAGCTCCCTGTCATCGCTACCTATCCCTCGTTGAGCCATGAGCGCCGTATTTGGAGTAATGGATGTCTGAAAGGCCCCAAGCGACAGTTGCCAGATTCAAAAGCAAGGAAGCCATCATCGGAATCGTGGGCCTGGGATACGTCGGCCTGCCGCTGATGCTGCGCTATAACGCCATAGGATTCCGCGTTCTCGGCATCGATATCGACACGGCCAAGGTCGACCGGCTCAATGCCGGCCAGAGCTACATTGAGCACATCGCCTGCGAGCATATCGCCCAGGCTCGTGCATCGGGTTTCGAAGCGACCACCGAGTTCTCCCGCGCCACCGAATGCGACGCCCTGATCCTCTGCGTGCCCACGCCGCTGAACAAGTATCGCGAGCCGGACATGAGCTTCGTGATCAACACCACCGATGCGATCAAACCCTACCTGCGCCCGGGGCAGATAGTGTCGCTGGAAAGCACGACGTATCCAGGGACCACCGAGGAAGAACTGCTGCCCCGCGTACAGGAAGGCGGCCTGAAGGTGGGCGAAGACCTCTTCCTGGTCTACTCGCCGGAGCGCGAAGACCCGGGCAATCCGGACTTCGAGACGCGCACCATCCCCAAAGTGATCGGTGGACACACGCCGGATTGCCTGCAGGTCGGCATCGCGCTCTACGAGCAGGCCATCGACAAGGTGGTGCCGGTCAGCTCGACCAAGGCGGCGGAAATGACCAAGCTGCTGGAGAACATCCACCGCGCGGTGAACATCGGCCTGGTCAACGAAATGAAGGTGGTGGCCGACCGCATGGGCATCGATATCTTCGAGGTGGTCGATGCCGCCGCGACCAAGCCGTTCGGCTTCACGCCCTACTACCCCGGCCCCGGCCTGGGTGGCCACTGCATTCCCATCGACCCGTTCTACCTGACCTGGAAGGCACGGGAGTACGGCCTGCATACCCGCTTCATCGAGCTGTCCGGCGAAGTGAACAAGGCCATGCCCGAATACGTGCTGGGCAAGCTGATGGATGGCCTGAACGACCAGGGGCGCGCGCTCAAGGGCAGTCGCGTGCTGGTGCTGGGCATCGCCTACAAGAAGAACGTAGACGACATGCGCGAGTCGCCTTCGGTGGAGATCATGGAATTGATCGAGGCCAAGGGCGGCATCGTGGCCTATAGCGATCCGCACGTTCCGGTGTTCCCGAAGATGCGCGAGCATCACTTCGAGCTGTCCAGCGAAGCGCTGACCGCCGAGAACCTGGCATCCTTCGATGCGGTCGTGCTGGCTACCGATCACGACCGCTTCGACTATGAGCTGATCCGCAGCCATGCCCGTCTGATCGTCGACAGCCGCGGCAAGTACCGGGCGCCGGCGGACAACGTCATCAAGGCCTGACCATCGGGGGCCGGTGGAACGCCGGCCTTTCCATCACCGACTCACGGGATTCGCTTCATGAAACGCTTCGCTCTCATCGGCGCTGCCGGCTATATCGCGCCACGCCACATGCGCGCCATCAAGGACACCGGCAACGAGCTGGCCTGCGCCTACGACATCAACGATTCGGTCGGCATCATCGACAGCCTCTCGCCCCAGAGCGAGTTCTTCACCGAGTTCGAGCGCTTCTACGACTATGCCTGGCGCCAGAAACGCGATCCGGCCACCGCGCTGGACATCGTGTCGGTATGTTCGCCCAACTACCTGCACCATCCGCACATCACCGCCGGCCTGCGCCTGGGTTGCGACGTGATCTGCGAGAAGCCGCTGGTACCCAGTGCCGCCATGCTCGACGACCTGGCTCTGGTCGAGCGTGAAACCGGCAAGCGCCTCTACAACATCCTGCAACTGCGCCATCACCAGGCAATCATCGACCTCAAGCAGAAGGTCGAGGCGGGTGGCCAAGCGCACAAGCACGAAGTCGAGCTGACCTACATCACCAGTCGCGGCAAGTGGTACATGGAGAGCTGGAAGGGCGACCCGCGCAAATCCTTCGGCGTCGCTACCAACATCGGCGTGCATTTCTACGACATGCTGCACTTCATCTTCGGCAAGCTGCAGCGCAACGTGGTGCACTTCGCCAACGAGTTCAAGGCGGCGGGCTACCTGGAGTACGAGAAAGCCCGGGTGCGCTGGTTCCTCTCCATCGACGCAGGCGATCTGCCTGATTCGGTGAAGGGCAAGAAGCCGACCTATCGCTCGATCACCTGCGACGGCAGCGAGATCGAGTTCTCCGAAGGCTTCACCGACCTGCACACGGTCAGCTACCAGGCCATCCTCGACGGCCAGGGCTACGGCATCGAGGACGCCCGCCACTGCGTGGAAACCGTCGAGACCATCCGCACCCTGGCGCCCAGTCGCCCGCAGGACGGCGAAGATCACCCGTTCCTCGCGCGCCTGCTGGGCTGAGCCATGAGCCATTACCAGCACCCCAGCGCCATCGTCGACGACGGCGCGCAGATCGGCGAAGGCTCGCGCGTCTGGCATTTCGTGCATGTCTGCGGCGGCGCCCGCATCGGCAGGGGCGTGTCGCTCGGGCAGAACGTATTCGTCGGCAACAAGGTCGTCATCGGCGACCACTGCAAGATCCAGAACAACGTCTCGGTCTACGACAACGTCACGCTCGAAGAAGGCGTGTTCTGCGGGCCGAGCATGGTCTTCACCAATGTCTACAACCCACGCTCGCTGATCGAACGCAAGGACGAGTACCGCGACACCCTGGTGAAGAAAGGGGCGACCCTGGGCGCCAACTGCACCATCGTCTGCGGCGTGACCATCGGCGAGTTCGCCTTCGTTGGCGCTGGCGCGGTGATCAACAAGGACGTGTCGGCCTACGCCCTGATGGTTGGCGTGCCGGCGCGGCAGATCGGCTGGATGAGCGAGTTCGGCGAACAGCTCGAGCTGCCTCTGGAGGGTGAAGGTAGCGCACCATGCATCCACACCGGTGCCCGCTATGTGCTTAGGGGCAAGGCGTTGACCAAGGAGGAGGCGCAATGATCGAGTTCATCGACCTCAAGGCGCAGCAGGCGCTGATCAAGGAAAGGATCGACGCCGGTATCCAGCGTGTCCTGACCCATGGGCAGTACATCCTCGGCCCGGAAGTGAGCGAGCTGGAAGAAAGGCTCGCCGCCTTCGTCGGCGCCAGGTTCTGCATCAGCGTCGCCAATGGCACCGACGCGCTGCAGATCGCCCAGATGGCGCTGGGCATCGGCCCGGGCGACGAAGTCATCACCCCCGGCTTCACCTATATCGCCACCGCCGAGACCGTCGCCCTGCTGGGGGCGAAGCCGGTATACGTGGACATCGACCCGCGCACCTACAACCTCGATCCGCAACTGCTGGAAGCGGCCATAACCCCGCGAACCAAAGCGATCATCCCGGTTTCGTTGTATGGCCAGTGCGCCGACTTCGACGCCATCAATGCCATCGCTACCCGACATGGCATTCCGGTGATCGAGGACGCCGCGCAGAGCTTCGGCGCGACCTACAGGGGCAAGCGCTCCTGCAACCTGACCACCATCGCCTGCACCAGCTTCTTCCCGAGCAAGCCATTGGGCTGCTACGGCGATGGCGGCGCGATCTTCACCAACGACGAGGAGCTGGCCAGGGTCCTGCGCCAGATCGCCCGCCACGGCCAGGATCGCCGCTACCACCACATCCGCGTCGGCGTGAACAGCCGCCTGGACAGCCTGCAAGCGGCCATCCTGCTACCGAAGCTGGAGATTTTCCCGCGAGAACTGGAACTGCGGCAGGCAGTGGCCGGTCGTTATGCCCAGCTTCTCGAAGACGCCGGCATCGCGGCCCCCTTCGTCGAGCCTCACAACCAGAGCGCCTGGGCGCAGTATTCGGTGCAGGTGGAGGGTCGGGACCAGGTCCAGGAAAGGCTCAAGGCGGCCGGCGTTCCTACCGCGGTGCATTATCCGATTCCCCTGAACCGCCAGCCGGCGGTCCGGGACGACTTGGCCAGCCTGCCGTTCGGCGATGCCATCGCCGAGCGGGTGATGAGCCTGCCGATGCACCCGTACCTGGACGAGAGCGCCCAGCACCACGTCGTCAGCACCCTGAAAGGAAGCCTCGCATGAGCCGCAAGATCCTGACCATCGTCGGCGCCCGCCCGCAATTCATCAAGGCGGCGGCGGTATCGCGGGAGATTCTCCGGCACCCGGGCAAGGCCGTGGAGGTGATGGTTCACACCGGGCAGCACTACGACCCGAACATGTCCCAGGTGTTCTTCGACGAACTGGAGATTCCGGCCCCGCGCTACAACCTGGAAATCGCAGGCGGCAGCCACGGCGCGATGACGGGCCGCATGCTCGAAGGCATTGAGCGGATACTGCTGGACGAGCGGCCGGACTGGGTGCTGATCTACGGTGACACCAACTCCACCCTGGCCGGCGCGCTGGCGGCGGCCAAGCTACACATTCCCGTGGCGCACGTCGAAGCCGGGTTGCGCTCCTTCAACATGCGCATGCCGGAGGAAGTGAACCGCATCCTCGCCGACCGCGTCTCGACCCTGCTGCTGTGTCCCACGGCCATGGCCGTGGAGAACCTGGCCCGGGAAGGCGTCACCGAAGGCGTGCATAATGTGGGCGACGTGATGTACGACGTGGCGCTGCACTACCGCGAACGCGCCAGGACGGACAGCCGTATCCTCGCCACGCTGGGGCTGGCACCAGGCGGCTTCGCGCTGGCAACCTGCCACCGCGCCGAGAATACCGACGATCCGCAGCGCCTGACCGAAATCCTCTCCGCGCTGGCCGAGATCGGCCGCGAGCTGCCGGTGGTCCTGCCCTTGCATCCGCGCACCCGCAAGCTGATCGGCGACCACGGGCTGGAACGCCTGCTGGAGGCGCTGACCGTGGTGGAGCCGCTGTCGTTCCTCGATATGGTGGCACTCGAGCAGGCGGCACGGGTAATACTCACCGACTCGGGAGGTGTACAGAAAGAGGCATTCTTCTACCGCGTACCGTGCATCACGATGCGCAACGAGACCGAATGGCTAGAGACCGTTCAGCAGAACGCCAACCAGCTGGTCGGTGCAGACCGGAAGCGAATCCTGCAAGCAATGGACCGAATCAACGCGCTGTTCGAGCCGTCGAATGTCTATGGCGACGGCAAGGCATCGGCAAAGATCGTCGATTTCCTGAGAGCTCGCTGATATGGATTCGCTGTTGATTATCCTGCGCCACAGCAGAATTCTCTGGGCCACCACTCTCACCGATATCAGAGGGCGCTTCACAGGTACGATCTTCGGCGTGGCCTGGATGTTTCTCTACCCACTTTTGTTTCTGGGGCTGTACGCAGTTGTCTACACGATGATCTATCGCGTGCGGGTCGCCGAATACAGCACATTTGATTATGTCCTGCTGATTTTCTGCGGGCTTGTACCCTTCCTAGGATTCGCCGAGGCCTTGGGCAATGGTGTCGGTTCGGTGGTAGCCAATAAGGGGTTGGTGAAAAACACGCTGTTCCCAATTGATCTGATTCCGGTGAAAACGGTGCTAGCCAGCAGCGTGACGATGCTGGTCGGCCTGTTGTTGCTGCTATCGGTTCTCTGGGGCCGCGGCATCGTGCACACAACGCAATTGGCGCTTCCTCTGATATTGGCCCTGCAGATCATCTTCACCATCGGGCTGATCTGGCTGCTGTCGGCGATAAACGTATTCGCACCAGACCTCAACCAGATCGTCGCAGTGATCATTCTGTTCCTGATGTTGATCTCGCCAATCGCCTATACCCAGGAAATGATTCCCAAGGAACTATTGCCCTTCATGTATCCCAACCCGTTGTACTATCTGATCATGCTCTACCGCGACGCTGCCTATGTCGGCGTCCTGCGTTTGGATCTGCTCGGTATCTTCTCGGTGATCGCTACCGTTACTTTCCTGTTCGGCGGCTTTGTTTTCAAGCGACTCAAGCCACTGTTCGCCGACTATGTCTGAACCGATTATCGAATTGGCGTCCATCGCCAAAATGTACAGAACCTTCCATTCGCCACGTCATCGCATGCTTGAAGCGCTCGGACTACCAGTGTCGCGCTCGCGTTATGAAGAGTTCTGGGCAGTGCGCAATATGTCGCTGAGCATCGAGCCGGGCCAGCGTGTCGGACTGGTGGGGCGCAATGGTGCGGGAAAGAGCACGCTGCTCAAGCTGATCGCCGGGCTGATCAAGCCCACCTTGGGGTCGGTCAGGGTGCGTGGCAAGGTCCAAGCACTGATGGAATTGGGCACCGGTTTTCACCCCGAATTCAGTGGCCGCGACAATGTCCTTTCGTCCTTCGCCTACCAGGGAGTGACCGGCCTTAGGGCCCAGCAACTGCTGGACGATGTACTGGAATTCGCCGAACTGGAAGAGTTCATCGATAAGCCGGTGAAGACATACTCCTCCGGAATGTATTCCCGCCTGGCATTTGCCGCAGCGACCGCCGTACGCCCGGAAATCCTGATCATCGATGAGATACTGGGAGCAGGCGACGCCTACTTCGCCGGTAAATCGGCCAAGCGTATGCGCGCACTTACTGCGCAGGGCTCAACGGTTCTGTTCGTCTCCCATGACATGTCAGCGGTACAGATGATCTGTGACCGCGCCGTGTGGCTGGAGCGAGGACGCATTATCGCCGATGGAGACCCTATCGAGATCGGCAAGTCCTACGCCGCATCGATCCGTAAACAAGAAGAGCTGCGCCTGCGTGCCATCAATCTGAAACTCAGTCGGGGCGATGTCAGCGAGTTGCTTACCGACTCGGATATCGACAGGGTGTTCATCGTGCGCCTGATCAGCGCCAACGATACCGCGCCAACCCAGCCATTGAAGGTCTTCAGCGTTACCTTGGAGCACCATGGCCAAGTGATAGATAACGTGCTGGTGGGCAATGCCCTGGATGACGACCGCTCGCAGCGTGTACACCTGCTGACCGCCGCCAGCTACATGAACTGGAGTGCTTCACAGACCGATGCACAGGGCCGGACCTTTCGCGAATTCAAGGAGTGCGGTGGCAGCTACCGGCATGCACCGATCAGCATCAAGGTGCCACTGGGCCTGGGCGACATCTCCGAGTTTTCCATCAGTATCGAACATGGCGGCGCGGTGGACGGCGAAACGCTGTACTGCCAAGTATTCGATGGCATCGAATACATAACGCTGGGAACAATCCAGACCCGTTCGGCGCCGTTGGATCAGGCAATTTGTCAGCGGCTACCGCTCTCCATTAATCAGGGCCGTTCGATTCCGGAAGTACCAGTCCCATCCTCAGCACGCACCGACTTCGAATATGGCGAAGGTAGTGCTTGGCTGGAAAGTGTGGACTTCCTCGATGGGACAA
Source organism: Pseudomonas sp. GD03875 (assembly GCF_029840585.1). Taxonomy (NCBI): domain Bacteria; kingdom Pseudomonadati; phylum Pseudomonadota; class Gammaproteobacteria; order Pseudomonadales; family Pseudomonadaceae; genus Pseudomonas; species Pseudomonas sp. GD03875. The sequence goes on from NZ_JAOCCV010000029.1 coordinate 42,126, forward strand.
GAGAATCACGACGCGTACTGTCGTTTGGAGAAACGCTCACGGTCAGAATTCAGTGGGGTGCCAAACTGGATGTCGCGAATATGGCATTCATTATCTGCATCTATGGCATGGACGGGCGCTGCATCTCCCAAGTAGTTTCCCCGTTTGTCAGCGCCTCTTCGCACCGTCGTCGCGGGTCTGTCGAGGCCCACTTTGCCCCTCTGATGATCGGCGCAGGCGATTACGTTGTTTCGGTTGGTATCTTCGATGGTATGACCGAAGCCGAAACGCACGGCGAACGCCCTCTGGACGTGCACGACCGCATGTACCGTATTCGCATTGTATCGCCGGCTGATGTCCGTATGGAGCGCGGACTCGTTGTGCATCATGTCGACTGGTCAGACAAGGACGCATTGGTGTGAATACACACACTGAGCGCAATTATTTCTCACAGCAGGGTTTGTGGAAACGTGCCCCGGTACGAGAGCAACTGGCCGTCGCAGACGATGTCATCGCGATGATACCGAAGGATGTTCAGAGCATTCTCGATGCAGGCTGCGGTAACGGGATCATCACCAATCTGTTGATGCCTCGATGGAGGGTTACCGGCTGCGACATCAGCGAATCAGCTCTGGCGCATGTTCAGGTGCCATGCTTGGTCGCCGACATGCGAGCACTGCCGTTCAAGGATCGAAGCTTCGATCTGGTGCTGTCCAGCGATGTGATCGAGCACTTACCGGACGGTATCTACACCGAGGCTCTGGGCGAGATCGCCAGAGTCTCCTCGCGCTACGTGCTGATCGCGGTTCCCTACCAAGAATTGCTGGAAAGTGCACAGGTGAACTGCCCACATTGCGGGAAGACCTATCATGCCCACTTGCACCAGCGTAACTACCGTCTAGATGACGTGCTGGCTCTGTTCGCACCTGCTTTCACCCCAGTTGCAGTGCAGCTGTCCGGGGAGCGCTGGGTCTATCAGGATCGCGATATCCTGGAGGCTGGACGCCGCTTGAGTGGCCTAGATTATCCGTTCGAGGATGCCATGTGCCCGGTTTGCGCCAGGCGCCGGGGAGCTCTGGCGTTATCCGAAAGCGCTCAGCAACTGCAACGCCGCTTTGAGGCACTGCAAGCCATGCTCTCCGCTCAAGGATTGCGACCGGTTCCGTCGCAGAGCGAAATACTGGTGCTGTTCGAGCGTGGTGCGGTAGCCGTCTCGCAGCTGCCGCACAAGCAGGAGCTACGCCAACAGCCGCCGATTACCAGCATTCAGCTCAGCGAGCTGCCAATCTACCAGGATCCAATAAACCATCCCGCCTCCGCTTATCTAGTCGGCGAGGCGCTGGATCATGCACTGCTGGTGCTGGCTCGGCGCCCGCGGCGTGTAACCCTGGAACGGGGTCGTATTGCATCACTCGAAATCTACGATCACGTGCGCGGCCACTATGTCACCTGCGCCTCAATCGATACCGCCGGATTCGACGTGCCGCCGCTACCACATGGGCCTCACGGCTGCATCCTGAGAATCTACCAGCCGGAGGATGATCCGGCCTTGCTCTTCGACTATCCGGCGAGTAACGAAGCGGATGTTGTCACCGAGTGCTTCGCTGACGATCCCACAGTTTCCGCACAGCTGTCTTCGCTCCTTGTCCTGGCTGAAACACTGGAATCCACCCGCGCACGGCTGGAGCTTGCGCTGCACGAGAAAGACGGCCTGCTGACTCAGCAGGCCAGCATGATCGAATCACTCAATCAACTGGCTAATGATATCGAGGCGCGACGTGCCGAACTCGAAGGGCGCCTCAATACGCTCAGCAAGATCAACAGCGAGCAAGCTGAATATATTCGGGCACTACAGGTTCGACTCCAGGCGCCCGATACAACCGAACTAGTTGCTGCAAAGAAAGCCCAAGCCGAGCAGGCGGAGCTGATCGAACGCCTGAGTGCCAGCCAAACGGAAATCAACCGTATCGCCAACGAACTGGAAGCTCGTCGAGCTCAACTCGAAAGCGAGCTCGTCCTACGTGATGAAATCGCTGCCAAACAGGCTACACAGATACAGACACTCACCGAGCAGCTGGAATCCCAAAACGAAGCTTGTCAGCACCTCGCCGCTGACCTTGAGAACACCAAAGCCATGGCGGCTCGCCTCGAGGCCACGTACGAACAGCAGAAGGCGTATCTGATTGCGCAGAATCAGGAGCTCAATGAGCAGCAGAGGCTCAATCAGAAGCTGTCACTGGACCTGGAGGAAAACCAGACCTTGGTGGCCACTCTGAAGCAGGCACAGGATCAGCAGGAGGAGAGCCTTTTGAATCTGCAAACCGATCTCAGTGCACAGCGAAACGACTATGAGCAGCTCATGTTGCACAATAGCCGGCTCGGTAAGGAACACAAATTACTACAGGAGCGTTATTCCGGTACGGAGCTGGAAAGAACGTCACTTCAGCAACAAGTCAGTTCGCTGGTCGAGGAGGTCGGCAAGGTGCGGCAATCAGCAGCCTCTTCGCTAAATGACGCCCAGCAATCTCTGGCCGAGCAAAAATTGCTGGTGGAGTCTATGCAATTGCTACTTGGCGAAACGACTTCCGAGACGAAAAAAACCTCTCAGCGGATTTTGGTGCTCTCACACATGTACCCGCGTGACTACCACCCTGCGGGAGGGATCTTCGTCCACGACCAAGTCAAGGCGTTGCGTGCCAGTGGCATTGATGCTCGCGTGGTTAGCGGTGAGCCATTCTGGATAAACACGACCAACCCGCGGATGATCTTGCGCGCTCTAAAGCACTATAAGGCCCAACGTGTTCAGACTTGGGAAGAATGGGATGGCGTGCCACTGCTTCGCTTCCCCTACGTAGTCAGCCAACTACTACCCTTCCAAGCTCATGCGACAACCTACAGCCACGGCCTGATTCAACAAGCCGACTGGATTGCCCAAGACTTCCCGTTCGACTTGATACACGCGCATACCGCCTACACCGACGGTAACGCCGGCCGTCATTTGGCAAAGAAACTCGGCCGTCCTCTAGTGATTACTGAGCACACAGGACCGTTTTCTACCCTTACACGCACCCCATATCTGCGGCGTATGACGCAGAAGGCATTGAATGCTGCTGATCTAGTCATCGCGGTAAGCGAGAAACTACTTGGCGACATCCGCAGTCAGGTCAACCTACGTAGCGACCTAGAGCAGCAGGTAGTAGCTAACCTAGTAGATACCGACCACTTCCTACCTGGCGAAAGCCGCGAAGATGACGGCTTTATCCGTATGACGTGGGTTGGCCACTTCGTTCCGGTCAAGCGTGTACCAGTTTTATTGGAAGCTTTTGCTCTCGCAGTGGCTCAGGTGCCGCAATTGCGGCTGCGGCTAGTTGGCAATGGCGAACAGGAAAGTCTGATCCGCGCCAGAATCGACGAGTTGGGACTGAGCCAATGGGTGGAGCTACCCGGTCTGGCCGACCGCGATCAATTGGTAAGGCACTACCGCGACTCGGATTTTCTAGTCATTTGCAGCGAAAGCGAAACCTTCGGTGTGGTCGCTATTGAGGCAATGAGCTGCGGCCTCCCGGTACTCACTACTCAGTGCGGCGGCCCCAAAGAAATTGTGTCCACCCCCAGCCTAGGGCTAGTCGTTGGAATGTCGGTCAATGAGTTGGCAGAAGGCATAATCATCATGGCTCGGCATAGTAAAGAGCTCAACCCGCAACTAATTCGCAAGGTAACCGAGCTGAGGTTTTCCAGCGAAAGCATTGCTCAGAAAATATCCTGCATATACTCAAGAATATTGAACAGAACACCAAGCAGATTATCTTGATGTCCACCATCAATAGATCATGGATTTTTATGACCTCGAAAGCCGCTAATGAGCCTGCCAAGGCACGGGATAGAAACTTAGATTTTGTTCGTGTACTGGCATGCTTGGCAGTTATCCTTCTGCACATTTCAGCCCGCCCAATATATATGCAGGATGAGCTTGGCTTCTGGGGATGGTTGCTGGGCAACTCCGTGAGTTCTTTGACTCACTGGTGTGTCCCGGTATTTGTAATGCTCAGTGCAGCCTTGCTTTTGGGCAAGAAAAATACGACATATGCGCACATACTAAGATATCGCGCCCCACGAATGCTTGCCGCTCTAGCGATTTCGATCTTAATCTATGCACTTTGGATTAAATATTTCCAAGGAAATTTTAATGCATCAGCATTTGCCTCCGACATAGTCAAGGGCGTACCGTATTATCACCTACATTTCTTTTACCTAATCATCGGTTTGTATCTGATCGCCCCCCCCTTATCCCAAGCCGTGCTCAGCATGGGAAGATCTGATCTTCGAAACGCTATTATTGCCATCAGCCTAATCACAATAACGAGCTTTGCTTGGAGCACATTTTCCGGAACCTACACCCCGAACGGCAGCACCTTTTCATGGCCATATATTTGCTATTTCCTGATTGGCTATTATCTTTACAGATATAAGCCCGACCTTCCCTATGGAAAGATTGTGTTTGCCGGGTACGCCGTTACTGTACTAGGAACCCAGGCACTAGCCTATGGAATGGGAAGTGACTATGCTTGGAAGCTTTATTTTTACAGCTACTTTAGTCCGACGGTTCTAGCGCTTGCCATTGGCGTATGGGGGCTAGGGCTTCGAGCAGCAGAACGTTTGAATTTTTCTTTTCTTAAAGCCCTCGCCCCACTCACTCTACTTGTGTATATCACCCACCCCATGTTTATGGAGCTGATGAGGTATATTTATGGAAAGATGTCTACCACACTCATGACCCCATTGATAGAGATTCCGATGACATTCTTCTTCGTGACACTCCTTTCGTTTCTCTCCGCTTATTTTCTGCGCAAAATTAATTTTATTCGGCGCATTTTTTGAGAGACCTCGATGATCAGAAAAAGAAAACTAATCAGAACCCTAACAGCGCTAACCTTTTTATTAGCTGTACCATTCGGGCTAGCCTGGATAACTAGTGCGCGACTAACAAATGCGTTTAAATGGGGCGATTTTCCTATTATCCCCATTCAGCCATCTTCGGAAGAGTCTCTACACGTCGAATATCCTTCGGTCTATCTCACCAGCAGTGGCGTAAAGCTGCTGTATTCAGCCTACGGTGACGATCACCGCTGGCGCCTAAAGCTGGCCACTAGCAGCGATGATGGGAACAGCTTCACCAAGCAGGGCAACATTTTCTCCGAAAAGGAACTATCTTTCGAAGGTAACTACGCCTTTCCGTTTGTACGTGAAGTGCAGACCAACGACTCCAAGCTTTACGAACTCTACTTCGCGGCCTCCGATGACGGCACGGGTCAGTATTCGGCTCTTTACCGTTCACGTAGCATCAACGGCCTCGACTGGAGTGCGCCGGAGAAATTTCTGGCCGGGAATGCCCTGGACCCCATCGTTCTACAGCAGGGCGGCAAGGATTACATTATCTTCACCGCACGCCACGGTGATGACAACGTGGTGATGAAAAGCGAGATCGGCCAGAACGGCAACGCTGGCGTTCCATCTATCATCTATACCCCATCCGTTGGTCTCTACACCCTAGGGCTACTCAAGCTCAACGGCAAGAACATAGTCGTTGTGGAAAACGAGCGCAGCTGGACAGCTACATGTTTTGGCAGTGGCGGTACACTTCTTGACAGCCTGGGTGAGCCGGTGGCGAGCTTCTACAAAAAATCAAATAAAAAATGGGACTCACTTAAGTATGGGATGGACTTTGTCGATATCGGTGAGACTCACCGTATCTATTACAACGGAATTGAAGATCATGGTGTCGAAACTGGCGGCCAGATCGGCACGGGCACCTACGATCCGAGCATGATTGCCGAAAGGCTGAACCTACAGAACTGCCAGTAAGCCGGTCCCCCTACCCATGAATATTCTGATGGTTACTGCCGATCACCTGATGATCGACCGCCGCATCATTCAAGAGGCCGAAACTTTGGTCGCCCAAGGTCATTCGGTGACTCTGCTTGCTGGTTTCGAATGCTCCAACCGCGAGTCTTATGAACTCAACGGCATTCGTATCGAACGCTTCGTCTATGACTGGGCGGACTCACGCTTCGCCGCACTCTGCAAGCGCTACAAACTGGTGCCAGGCAGTCGCAAGCATCAGTGGGCCTGGAAAGCATTTCGTGCCTGGGCGAGTCGGATATCTGGGCTGAACAGCTTTGAGCACTTCGTGTTTGATCGCCTGCTCGAGTACCAAGTCGATGTCGTCCATGCGCACGATTTCCCGATGCTTGCGCCAGCACTGGCCCTTGCGCGCTTGCGCAAGATTCCCCTGGTATATGACGCACACGAGCTTTATTACGCTCAAGTCCAGCTGCCCAAGACAGTACAGCAACGTTACAAGCACAAGGAATGCAAGCTGATCAAGTCGGTAGATGCGGCGATCACTGTCAATCCGTACATCGCTGACATCATGGCCGAGCGATACGCGATACCGACACCTGAGGTAATCCTCAACGCCGCCCCGCTTAAGCCTATTTCCAAGGCGTCGCCGCTGCGTGAACGTTTTGGCCTCTCTGCTGACGCCAACATCCTCCTCTACCAGGGCTGGATTTCGGATAACCGAGGAATCGAGCGGGTGGTGGGAGCAACCAAGGAGTTCTCTGCCAACATCTATCTGATTATCGTCGGCTATGGCGCTTTCGAGGAGCAACTCAAAGAACAAGTACGGCTCAACGATTTGCAGGACCGCGTGCTGTTTTATGGCGGTGTGCCTTCGGATGAGCTGCATGTACTGACGTGTGATGCAGACCTGGGGATCATTCCCTACCACGGCGTCGATGAGAACAACTATTTCTGCAGTCCAAACAAGCTGTTCGAGTTCGCCATCGCGGGTCTGCCATTTATCAGCAACGACCTACCTTTTTTGCGTGATGTAGTGCAGGCCTATGGCAATGGTCAGCTGGCGGATCTGGGATCGTCCAAAGCTATTGCCCACGTGGTGAACGCCATTTTCTCAAACCCGGAGCAGCTGGAGGCGCTGCGCGCGGGAGCGGGCGTAGCAAGGGAGTTCATTAATTGGGAAGTAGAGGGCGAAAAGCTCTTGGGCATCTATCAGCGACTGCCTTTCGCTAATTGCAAGAACAAATAGTCCCTTGATCGGTTAGGCGAAATAACTATGTGTGGCATTACTGGAATTCTTTCGACCATCGGGCCGCCAGAACAACTGCGTGATGGAGTTCAGCAAATGATGGCCTCGATCCGCCATCGCGGCCCGGATGGCGACGGCATCTGGCTGGATGAGAAACGCCCTGTCGGTCTGGGACACGTACGCCTGGCCATCATCGACCCGGAGCACGGCAAGCAGCCGATGACGACCGAGGATGGCCGCTATGTCGTGGTATTCAACGGCGCCATCTACAACTACCTGGAGTTGCGCCGGGAGCTGACCGGCAAGGGTCATCCGATCCACAGCTATTCGGATACCGAAGTGCTTCTCTATGCCTACCGGGAATGGGGCGAGCAGTTCGTCGACCGCCTGATCGGCATGTTCGCCTTCGCCATCTGGGACAAGCACGAGCAGCGGCTGTTCTGTGCGCGCGACCGGATCGGCATCAAGCCGTTCTACTACCGTTTCGATGGGCAGCGCCTGCTGTTCGCCTCGGAGATCAAGGCGATCCTGGCCGATCCCGGTGTCGAGGCCGCCGCGAACTTCGAAGGACTGCAGGACTACCTGACCTTCCAGTTCTGCCTGGACCAGAAGACCCTGTTCAAGGGCATCGACAAGCTGGAGCCGGGACACTGCCTTAGCGCCCATTACGAGGGCGACGTGCTCAAGGTCGCCACCCGCCAGTACTGGGACCTGCGCTACGAGATCGACGAGGAGCACGACGAGCGCTACTTCATCGACACGCTGTCCGGCCTGATCGACGACTCCATCCGCCTTCACCTGCGTTCCGATGTGCCGCTGGGAGCGCACCTTTCCGGCGGGCTGGATTCCAGCTCCATCGTCTGCCTGGCGTCGCGCATGCTCGGGGGCGAGCAGCTGAAGACCTTCACCGGGGCCTTCAGCGAGGGGCCCCAATTCGATGAGACCGCCTACGCCAAGGTGGTCTCGTCCTTCGCCGGTACGGCCTACCACGAAATCTTCATTCCGGCCGGGCATGAACTGCCCGATGTGCTGCCACGGCTGATGTATTACATGGACGAGCCGCTGGCCGGCCCCGGCGTGATTCCCCAGTACTACGTCTCCCGTCTCGCCAGCGAGCATGTGAAGGTGGTGATGGGCGGACAGGGCGGCGACGAGCTGTTCATCGGCTATGCGCGCTACATGGCCGTCTACCTGGAGAAATGCCTGTCGGGCGCCATCTACCAGACGGCGAACCAGCGGCGCTACGCGGTTTCCCTCGAATCCATCGTGCCGAACCTGCCGTTGCTGGCGACCTACCAGCCCATGCTGCAGAACCTGTGGATGGATGGACTGTTCAATTCGCACGACCAGCGCTACTTCCGCCTGACGGATCGCAGTGAGGGCATGAGCCAGCTGTTCAACCCCGAGGCGTTACGCGGTGCCGGCAACTATTCGCCGTTCGAGTCCTTCCAGCGCATCTTCAACCGCGACGAACTGCATTCCCTGGTCAACCAGATGACCTACTTCGACCTGAAAGGCTCCCTGCCGGCGTTGCTGCACGTCGAGGATCGCACCAGCATGGCGGCCTCCATCGAATCGCGCGTGCCGCTGCTGGATCACCGCATCGTCGAGTTCATGGCCAGCATCCCGCCCAACATCAAGTTCGCCGGCGGCCGCATGAAGCACCTGTTCAAGGAGTCGGTACGCAGCGCGGTCCCCCAGACGATCTTCGAGCGCAAGGACAAGATGGGCTTCCCCACCCCGCTGACGCAGTGGACCAAGGGTGTCGCCCGCGAGTTCGTGATGGACACGCTGCTCTCCGGACGGGCCCGGCAGCGTGGCCTGTACAACCCGGAAGCGGTCGAGAAGGCGCTGACGGACGAGCGAGAGTTCGGCCGTATCGTCTGGGGCCTGCTGTGCCTGGAACTCTGGCATCGCATCTTCATCGACAAGGACATGCAGCCCGGTGGCATCTGATTTCCGGCCGCCCTCGCGGCGAATACTGATGCTGTGCACCGACCGCCGGATCGACCGCCGGATATCGCTCCAGGCGGACAGCCTGGAGGAAGACGGCTGGCAGGTAACGATCCTGGCCATGCCGCTCGACCAGCCCGCCCCGGAAACGGACCCGCGCGTGGTCCGCCTCGGCGCGGCCGGCATGCAGGCGCGCCGGGAAGGCCGGGTCCTGGCGATCTACCGTGTGGTACGCCGCCATCTGCCGATGAACGGCCGGCTCATGCGCCTGCTGAAGTCGTTCGCCTGGCGCTTCCTGGTCGATCAGGAACGCTTCTATCTCAACCTGTTTCTCGCCGACGGACGCCGCCACCCGGCGGAGATCGTGGTGGCCCACGACCTGCCCATGCTGGCGGTCGGCAGAGCCCTGGCCGAGGAGTTAGGTGCACGCCTGGTCTACGACAGCCACGAGCTCTATAGCGAGCAGGAGTTTTCTCCGGGCCAGCGGGCGGCCTGGGCGAAGATAGAGCGCCGGCACATCCATGCCTGCGACCGGGTGATCACCGTCAACCCGTCGATCGCGAAGGAGCTGCAGACCCGGTACGGACTGGCCAAGGTCGAGGTGATTCTCAATGCTGAGCGCGTAGGACAGTTGCCGCCACGCTCGACGTACCTGCACAAGCACTTCGGCATTCCCGCCGCGCATCGGATCCTGCTCTTTCAGGGAGGCCTTTCCGCCACGCGGAACCTGGTCGAACTGGTCGAGGCGATGGCACGGCTGAGCGACAGGAGCATCCACTTGGTCCTGCTGGGCGATGGTCAGTTGTGGCACAGCCTGCAGCGACTGGTCGCACAGCGGGGATTGCAGGAACAGGTCCATTTGCACCCGGCGGTAGCCCAGGCCGAGCTGCTGGCCGTCACCGCCGCCGCGGACGCCGGAGTGATCCCCTATCAGGGCATCTGCCTGAACAACTACTACTGCACGCCGAACAAGCTGTTCGAATTCGTGGCCGCCGGGCTGCCGATTCTCGCCAGCGATCTGCCAGAGCTGCGCCGTCTGGTGGAGGATCAGCAGATCGGCCGCGTGGCCGATCTGGGCACCCCCGCCACCATCGCGACGGCCATCGCGGACTTCTTCGCCGATGAGCAACGCCTGCAGCGCTGGCGGGACAATCTGCTCGAGGTACGCCGGGAATTGAGCTGGGAACGCGAAGGCGAGCGGCTCAAGCGGATCTATGGGGCGTTCCGATGAAAGTGGCGGTCATCTACCAGTACTATCAGGGCCACGCCTCGCCCGGCCATTCGCTGATCTACGAACTGACCCAGCACCTCGCCGGCAACGGACACGAGGTCACGGTGGTGTCCGGGGAGACCGGCTACATGCGGCCCGCGCAGTCCGGCCGCCCCTGGTACAAGCGCCTGCTGCGGCGCGAGCGCGACGGTGCGGTCCAGGTCATCCGTACCTACACCTACTCGCAGCTGCACCGCAGCTACCTGGGCAGGCTGCTCGGCTTCATCTCGTTCTCGCTGACGGCCCCAGTCGGCCTGCTGGTCGCCCCGAGACCGGACGTGGTGCTGGCCTCCTCTCCGCCCATCTTCCCGATGTTTCCCATCTGGCTGGTGTGCAAGCTGCTCCGCATCCCCATGGTCTTCGAGGTCCGCGACCTATGGCCGGAGTCCGCCGTGCAGATGGGCATCCTGCACAACCGGCAGTTGATCGCCATCATGTCCTGGATGGAGCGGGTGCTCTACGACAACGCGGCCCACATAGTCGCCTTGACGCATGGCATTCGCGACGACATTCACCGGCGCGGCTGGCCCGCCGAGAAGCTGGAGGTCATCACCTGCGGCATCGATACCGGAATGCTCTTCCCGGACGCAGCGGCCGGTGCGGAAGTACGCCGTGCGCATGGCTGGCAGGGACGCGAACTGGTGCTCTACCTGGGCGCCATGGGAGAAGCCAACAATCTTGAAGTGATACTGGAGGCCGCGCGCCGCTGCCAGCGGGAGAACGTACTGTTCCTGCTGATAGGCGACGGCATGAAGCGCCCTCATCTGGAGGCGCGCCTCGACGCGCTGGGGCTGGGCAACGTGCGCATTCTGCCGCCGATTCCCAAGGAGGAGGTTCGGGGCTACATCAATGCGGCGGACATCTGCCTGGTCACGTTGATGGACATCCCCCTGTTCAAGGGCGCCATTCCCACCAAACTGCTGGATTACATGGCCTGCGGTCGTCCCGTGCTCTGCGGGGTTGCCGGCGAGGCTGGCGAGATTCTGGAAAGATCGGGCGCGGGATGGATCTTTCCGGCCAACGATGCCGAGCGCCTCGCTCGCATGGTCGAGGAAATGCTTGCCGACGACCCAGCACGTTCGCGCATGGGCGAAGGCGGCGTGGCCCATGTACGCAGCCATTTCGACGCCATCGGCAACCGCATGGCGATGGAGCGCCTGCTGGCACGGGTAGCGGCGGGCGACACGCCCGGCACGGCAGGACCAGCAGCGTCATGAAAAAGCCCGCCGAATGGCGGGCTCTTTCATGGCGACGGCCGTCCTCAGATGGGGCGGCTGCCGTATTTGCTGTCCGGCTTCTTGGGCGGGTCGGCCACCACGTTGGGCTCGATCTCCTGGACCTTGCCGCCACGGGAGAGGAACTCCTCCATGGCCATGGCCAGGGCGTCGCGCTCCTTCTGCTTGGCTTCTACGCTGGGCAGCTCCTCGACCTCGTCGGCCGCCTTGGCCTTCTTGCCCGATTTGCCACCGGACTCGGCTTCGCCGCTGTCGGCCTCGGCGTCATCGCCGGAATCGGCCGCCTCCAGCTCATCGCCTTCTTCCTCGTCGGCGCCTTCCAGCTCGTCCTGTTCCAGTTCTTCGTCGCTCATGTTCTACCTCATGACTTGCGCAGAGCAGGTTACTTATAGACCAGCCGCATTCATTGCAAAAATGCCGCTGGAAAAAAACGTCATCGGCGGCCGCGCCATCAGCGCAGCTCGCCCTGCAGGGTCGCCAGCACCCGACGGGCACCGCCATGATCGCGATGCTCGCCGAGATAGATGCCCTGCCAGGTGCCGAGGTTCAACCGACCTTCGCCGATCGGCAGGCTCAGCTGGCACCCCAGCAGGCTGGACTTGAAGTGCGCCGGCAGGTCGTCCGGCCCTTCGTAGTCGTGTTCGTAGCCGCCTTCGCCCTGGGGCACGAGACGGTTGAAGAAACGCTCGAAGTCACGTCGCACCGCACCATCGGCGTTCTCGTTGATGGTCAGCGAGGCGGACGTGTGCTGCAGCCAGAGGTGCAGCAGGCCGACCCGGTAGCCCGCCAGTTCGGGCAGCGCTGCCACCAGCTCGTCGGTCACCAGGTGGAAGCCCCGCGCCCGGGCGCGCAACTGGATCGTGCGTTGCAGCCACATAGGCCGCTCCCTGCAGTCATCACTGGCGGCGCATTCTAGTGACTGTGCGCGGCGTTTTCACCTGGCCCGAGCGGGAAATTTGCAATCTGCCGCAGCGCTCGCAGAGGACATGAAGAAAGGGCGCCGAAGCGCCCTTTGCGGATGCTCACTTGCGGGTGAACTCCGGGTAGGCCTCCATGCCGCACTCGGCGATGTCGACGCCTTCGTACTCGTCTTCCTCGCTGACCCGCAGCCCCATGGCCAGCTTGATCAGGCCCCATACCACCAGGCTGGCCACGAACACCCACGCGAAGATGCAGGCCGCGCCGAGCATCTGCACGCTGAGACTGGCGCCGCCGTTGGTCAGGGGCACCGCCATCAGGCCCCAGACGCCGCTGGTGCCGTGCACCGAGATGGCGCCAACCGGGTCGTCGATGCGCAGGCGCTCCAGCATCAGGATGCTGAACACCACCAGCACACCGCCCACCGCGCCGATCAGGGTCGCCTGCACCGCCGTGGGGGTGGACGGCTCCGCGGTGATGGACACCAGCCCGGCCAGGGCGCCGTTGAGGATCATGGTCAGGTCCGCCTTGCCGAACAGCACGCGGGCCACCACCAGCGCCGCCAGCAGGCCGCCAGCGGCCGCCATGTTGGTGTTCACGAACACGCTGGCGACGGCATTGGCGTCCTCGATGCTGCTGACCTTGAGCTGGGAGCCGCCGTTGAAGCCGAACCAGCCGAACCAGAGGATCAGGGTGCCGAGCGTCGCCAGCGGCAGGTTGGCGCCGGGGATCGCGTTGATCTGCCCCTGGCTGCCGTACTTGCCCTTGCGCGCGCCGAGCAGGATGACCCCGGCCAGGGCCGCGGAGGCGCCGGCCAGGTGGACGATGCCGGAGCCGGCGAAGTCCTTGAAACCGAGCTGCTTGAGGAAGCCGCCACCCCAGGTCCAGTAGCCCTCGATCGGGTAGATCAAACCACACATGACCACGGCGAAGGCGAGGAAGGCCCACAGCTTCATGCGCTCGGCCACCGCGCCGGAGACGATGGACATGCAGGTGGCGGTGAACACCACTTGGAAGAAGAAGTCGGCCCGTTTCGAGTATCCCGGCGCATCTTCGCCACCGGCGGCCACCAGGTCCACCGCGTGCTCGGCACCGATCAGGAAGCCGAAGTGCGGCAGCACGCCACCGGCGGCCCCGCCATACATCACGTAGTAGCCGATCAGCAGGTACATCACGGCGGCCAGGGCATAGAGCACGATGTTCTTGGTGAGAATCTCCGCGGTGTTCTTGGCCCGTACCAGGCCGGATTCGAGCATGGCGAAGCCAGCCGCCATCCACATCACCAGGGCACCACAGATCAGGAGATAGAAGGTATCCAGCGCATACTGCAGGGGAATCAGAGCCGTGCTTTCCATCGAGTACTCCGTTGTACCGGTTGCACAAGGTGCGCCGCCGTTGGCGCGGAAAGAAAAACGCCCGGCGAACCGGGCGTCTGGTGCAGCAGTGAGGCTTACAGGTTGTAGCCGCGCTCGTTGTGCTCGGAGAGGTCGAGGCCGACGGTCTCGGACTCCTCGCTGACGCGCAGGCCCATCACCAGGTCGATGACCTTGAGGATGATGTAGGTCAGGACGGTGGTGTAGACGATGGTGAACAGCACGCTCTCGGTCTGGATCCACAGCTGGCTGGCGATGCTCTCGAACTCGCCGAAGCCACCCAGGGCCGGGGAGCCGAAGGCGCCCACCAGGATCGCGCCGACGATGCCGCCGATGCAGTGCACGCCGAACACGTCGAGGGAGTCGTCGTAGCCCAGCTTGCGCTTCAGGCTGGTGGCGCAGAAGAAGCAGATCACGCCAGCGGCCAGGCCGATCACCAGGGCGCCCACCGGGCCCACGGCGCCAGCGGCCGGGGTGATGGCGACCAGGCCGGCGACCACGCCGGAGGCGATGCCCAGGGCGCTCGGCTTACCGTGGGTGATCCACTCGGCGAACATCCAGGACAGGGCGGCGGCGGCGGTGGCGATCTGGGTGACCAGCATGGCCATGCCCGCGGTGTCGTCGGCAGCGGCGGCGGAGCCGGCGTTGAAGCCGAACCAGCCGACCCACAGCATGGCGGCGCCGATCAGGGTGTAGCCCAGGTTGTGCGGGGCCATCGGGGTGGTCGGGTAGCCCTTGCGCTTGCCCAGCACCAGGCAGGCCACCAGGCCGGCGATACCGGCGTTGATGTGCACCACGGTGCCGCCGGCGAAGTCGATCACGCCTTCATCCCACAGGAACGCGCCGTCGCCGGACCAGACCATGTGGCACATGGGGGCGTAGACGATGGTGAACCAGACGGTCATGAAGATCAGCATCGCGGAGAACTTCATGCGCTCGGCGAAGGCACCCACGATCAGCGCCGGGGTGATGATCGCGAAGGTCATCTGGAAGGTGATGAACACGCTTTCCGGGAAGGCACCGACCAGGCTGTCCTTGGTCAGGTTGCTCAGGAAGGCGTTGTTCAGGGTGCCGACGAAGGAGTTCAGGTTGGTGACGCCCTGCTCCATGCCGGTGGTGTCGAAGGCCAGGCTGTAGCCGTAGACGAACCAGAGGATGCTCATCAGGCCGGTGATGGCGAAACACTGCATCATCACCGAGAGAATGTTCTTGGAACGCACCATGCCGCCGTAGAACAGCGCCAGGCCGGGGATGGTCATGAACAGCACCAGCGCGGTGGCGGTCAGCATCCACGCGGTGTCGCCGGAGTTGAGGACGGCCTCGTCAGCCATGGCCAGGCCAGGGGTTACGAGGGACAAAAGGGCTCCTAGCCCTGCGATCTTACGCAGAGTCATGTGTTTTTCTCCTGGGGCGTGTTGGGGGTTCTGAGGCTTAAACTGCGTCGGTGCCGGTTTCGCCGGTACGGATGCGGATGGCCTGTTCCAGATTGACGACGAAGATCTTGCCGTCACCGATCTTGCCGGTGTTGGCCGCCTTGGTGATCGCCTCGATGACACGGTCCAGCTGGTCGTCGGCGATGGCCACGTCGATCTTCACCTTGGGCAGGAAATCGACCACATACTCCGCGCCGCGATACAGCTCGGTGTGGCCCTTCTGCCGACCGAAGCCTTTGACTTCGGTCACGGTGATGCCCTGCACGCCGATCTCCGACAGCGACTCGCGCACGTCGTCCAGCTTGAACGGCTTGATGATGGCAGTGACTAGTTTCATGAAACTCTCTCCCGTTTTGATGGACTCGCCCCAGGAAAACGAACCCGGCTCAAGTCTAAGCGCAGTGTCTGGCTTTTGAAACGCATCATCCGCACCGGCGTCCGGCCCGAGCGATGCCACCAACCGCATCCGGTGAGGCACTCCCCCGCCTCATCCTGTCCACCGGTACTGCATCGGTGCACGCGTCACGGGGTGTAAAGCAGAAAGCTTGCCAGCTATGCCAAAAGGCCACTTTTTCAGGAAGTTAGGCGGCTCCAGCGGGGAATCCGGGAAAACCGAGTGGGCGCACCGTGCGCCACATTGGTGCATTGCCAACCACCAAGGTGATCAAAAATCGTGCATCGCCCCCTGGCGAAGGGGCTCGGGGAGGGCGTGCTACACTGGCCGCCGTTTACCAACGGAATCCGCCATGCTGCCGCCCAAAGCCATCCTCGATACCCTTGCCAGCCATGCCTCGCGCCTGTTCAGCGGCGACACCCCGCTGCCGCGCGGCGAGATCGAGGCCCAGCTCAAGGCCCTGCTGCAGAGCGCATTCGGCAAGCTGGACCTGGTCAGCCGCGAGGAATTCGACAGCCAGATGGCCGTGCTCGCCCGCACCCGCGCCCGTCTTGAGGCACTGGAAGCCCGGCTGGCGGAACTGGAAGCCCAACAGACAACACCCCCCGCCGAATAAGCCCATCGGCGGGCATGCGATCAAGGAGTGATCCATGTCCCTGGCCATCGTCCACAGCCGCGCCCAGGTGGGCGTAGAAGCGCCGGCCGTCTCGGTCGAGGCGCACCTGGCCAACGGCCTGCCGGGCATGGCCCTGGTCGGCCTACCGGAAACCGCCGTCAAGGAAAGCAAGGATCGCGTGCGCAGCGCGATCCAGAATTCCGGGTTCGATTTCCCCGCCCGCAGGATCACCCTCAACCTGGCGCCTGCCGACCTGCCCAAGGATGGCGGGCGCTTCGACCTGGCCATCGCCCTGGGCATCCTCGCCGCCAACGGACAGGTGCCGGCCGAGGCCCTGGGCACGCTGGAATGCCTCGGCGAGCTAGCCCTGTCGGGCGAACTGCGACCGGTACGCGGCGTGCTGCCGGCGGCGCTAGCCGCCCGTGCCGCCGGACGCACCCTGGTGGTGCCGAAGGCCAACGCCGAGGAAGCCTGCCTGGCCTCCGGGCTGGTCGTGCTGGCCGCCGACCACCTGCTGGAAATCGCCGCCCATCTCAATGGCCACACGCCGCTGCCGCCCTACCAGGCCGGCGGCCTGCTGCGCGCCACGCCCGACTACCCCGACCTGGCCGACGTGCAGGGCCAGCTGGCGGCCAAGCGCGCCCTGCTGATCGCTGCCAGCGGCGGCCACAACCTGCTGTTCAGCGGCCCGCCCGGCACCGGCAAGACCCTGCTGGCCAGCCGCCTGCCGGGCCTGCTGCCGCCGCTCGGCGAAGACGAGGCCCTGGAGGTCGCCGCCATCCAGTCGGTGGCCAGCCTGGCACCGCTGGAACGCTGGCCGCAGCGGCCGTTCAGGACGCCGCACCACAGCGCTTCCGCCGCGGCGCTGGTCGGTGGCGGCGGACAACCACAGCCAGGCGAGATCACCCTGGCGCACCAGGGCGTGCTGTTCCTCGACGAGCTGCCGGAGTTCGACCGCAAGGTACTGGAGGTCCTGCGCGAGCCACTGGAATCCGGCAGCATCGTGATCGCCCGGGCGCGGGACAAGGTGCGCTTCCCTGCCCGCTTCCAGCTGGTCGCCGCGATGAACCCCTGCCCCTGTACCTATAACATGCAGCTACAGAATTGCACCCATAACATGACCTACCATGGACAAAAACAGAGATAGGCATCCAATGGCATCGCTAGAAATGATTAATTTCACACGCATGAGCTCGACGGTTGCCGAAGGCAGGGTTCATTGGTCACGTGTTGACCAAGCTGCTATCAGGGGACTGCCTCAAATTTTCTGGAGCGACAACACCCCTTGGCGGGAAGCAAATCTCTGGGCTACTCAAAGGGCGGCGGACAAAAGCACTAACGTAAAAACCATTTTGTCTGCAATGAAACACATCCATGCATATGCGATTTGGCTCGAGAGGGAATCTATTGATTGGTGGCACTTTCCCATAAGAGAGGCGGACCGGTGCCTCTTGAAATTCCGGGGGCATTTGATTCACCAACGTGATAACGGCCAAATCTCTCCGTCAACTAGCTCGCAAAGAATCAACGCAGTAATCCGTTTCTATCGTTGGCTGAAAAAAGAGAATTTAATTTCCTCCCAGAACCCCATGTGGAATGATCGAAAAATTGGGATCCACATAGAGGATTCAATGGGTTTTGTTCGAACGATAGAGAAAGAGGCTACCGATCTTTCCATTAGAAATACTAAAAAAATTGGCCGCGCTCTGGAAGACGGCCTATTACCCGTATCGAGTGAGGCTGCTACACAAATACTTAACTTCGCAGATACGAATGCCAGCGTAGAGTTAGCACTGATGCTAAAGCTTGGTTTCACGACTGGCATGCGCATCGGAACAATATGCGACCTAAAAGAGCTAACCATAGAACATTCGGTACCAAATCCATGGATACCAGATTGGCACCTGCTAGCAGTAGGCCCTGGAGCACACCCCTCGGTGCATACAAAACTCGGCGTAACAGGCCAAGTATGGATAAGCAACAGCGTCCTTCAAATATTGCGTGAGTATATGTTCAGCACTAGGCGACTAAAAAGACAAGCCCTAGCCAAGCCTGAACATAGGGATGTAATTTTCCTCAATAGATTCGGTAAACCTTATGCTTCTGAAGGAGTTGACTCTAGCCAAGCGATTAACGTCGAGATGACCCGACTCAGAAAGGCAGGACTGACCCACGGAATAAAATCCCTTCGCGATTTTCACTTCCATAGGACTAGATGCACTTTCGGAACAGAACTAGCAAGAGTCACTCTGAAACACGGCGGAGCAAAGACAGCAATCAGCCTCGTTATGTTGGCCTTACTACACAGAGACGAAAGAACAACATTAAGATATATAAAATTCGTTGAGCAACAAGCGGCTGCTAGCGAGCTTGGCAACGAGTACACTCGGAATTTCTTGAGTCTAGATTTTAGGCCAACAAAATGATCATTCCTGACTTGACTCTCAAGGGGATTGCTTATGGGACTCATGAAACAAAACTTGATCTACGATTCTTGCTCTACAAAGGTGGAGCGGCAAGCAATATAAAAAAGGTCCAGGGAAAAATTGAGAGGGGAGAACTTGGCGCCCCCATAGCTGAGCGCTTACCACTGGTTATAAATTTCTATGACGGGCTAATAGCCGACATCAACATGGGACGCGCAAGAGCCACGGTCGAAAACCGGTACTTATACCTGAGGCTCTTCTTTTCTTGGTGTGACGAGCAAGATATCTTCATAACACGCGAGAAAATTATAGATATTTTTTATTCTTGGACAAAGATCAAAGAATTTGAAATTAAAGTACTTAAGACAGCAACCAAGAGAACTGCCTACAGGCAGGCTGTCGCTATAGCATTCCTAATATCCCGTGCAGTCTCGATAAATATAAACCTCAAAAAGAACACCAAGCTAAAGCCAAGAAAAACCACTAGAAATCCGGTCAGCAGGGAAGTTGACAAGCAGAATCTGGAAAGGACTTTTCAATTCGGCTCCTTGCTTTCAGACATATCACACGCACTAACCATAGACGCAATATACGGGCGACTACCTGTTGTTATAAATACTAAAGAAGGAAAAACTCTGACTGAATGGGCCGGGCACCCAATGCGTGAAGACCTTAAAGCCTTTCAGCCTGGCGCCGATAAGTATTCCACGAAGCTCTTATCCGATAAACGAGAGCTTAGGCATGGAAATAAATCTCATCAAGTTAGGTACCCTCTGATCAATCTTCGCATTGAGGCTGAGCTCCTAATATTCATCGCTCAAACAGGGATGAACGTATCACAAGCTCAATCCCTTCCTTTCGGGAACTTTAGCTTCAAGACCGTAGATGATGATTATCTCGCATACAGAGTTTTCAAGAAGCGAAGACAAGGCGAAGCAGAATTTGTAATCTTCAAAGAATATCGCAATCACTTTCAGTCATATCTTGACTGGCTTAAAAAGGTATTCCCCGAAGGTACAAGTAGGCTATTTCCTTTTATAGCCCAAAATGCAATCCGTAGACTGGACGATATTCGCCCCTGCCAAGCTATACAATTAAGATGCAAGAAGTTAAATATAGAATTCATATCCCCTGCAAGACTCAGAAGAACCCGCATAAATTGGCTCTTGAGAAAGAGCCGTGATCTAAATCTCACTGCAGACATCGCTCAACACACAAAGGAAACACTTATTACCGTCTATGAAGAGCCACACCATCAGGTTGCCTCTCTTGAGATATCTCGCTTCTATAACTTAGCCGACCCCGCCATATCCCCTCCAGGCCCAGGAACTTGTGTACTTCTTAATCAAGCGCCTTCATCTATCCATAACGCGCCCAACCAATCTCCTAAGCCCGACTGTATTAATCCTGCTGGGTGTCTGTTCTGTGAGTATCATAGAGATATTGACAGTCTCGATTATCTATGGGCACTCGCATCATTTCGCTATCTCAAGCGCCTCGAGCTAGATCAATACAGACCAGCCAAAGGTGGGCAGTGGGATAGTCCAGTAGTAGCAGTAATAGAGAGGATATCAGCCAAAATAGAATATTTCAGAGATAGTAGCGAAGTACGAAACCACTGGACTGAGGAGGCAAACATACGCATAAGAGAGGGACGCTATCACCCTCTATTTGATGGGACCATTCAATTAGTCGAGATCCTGCCGTGAACCCTTCGGTATATTCCCTCAACATTGAGCTAGCCAGCCATTTCCCCCCTCAAGCAGAAAATCTCTCCCCACCGGATTGGCCACCTCCGGTAGATTTTCCAATAGTCATCAACGCTGAAGGGAAAGTCGTTTCCCGTATGGGCGACAGCGTCTGGGACTTGACCATTTGGTCAGATCGGATTATCTCTATTAATTTCGATGACCAAACAAGGCACAAGGGCAGCTCCAAGATCGATAAAAGAAACGCCGACATATTTCGTCAACTTGCGGCTTGGAAACTTTATGGACCAAATTCCGCGATAACTGCAAAAGGGCTTGTGCGGTACTGCGAGATACTAAAGCCGATATTCATACTTTGCACAGCCGAAAAAATATGTGCCTCTGAGCTTATGCGTTACCCAAGGGTGATTGAGCGGATACCTAATTTTCTAGCACGATCTTCCGCGAAGTATGCATTAACACTTTTGCACGAGCTATGGGAAAGCAGAGCCTCTGTCGGAGTAGAAATACTTGATCCATATTTCTTACAAAAGCTTTCATTATCAATTACAGAGCATCAGCGCGCACAAACCCCTTATATACCTCCACGCATCTGGCTTTACCAAGTAAACCGGCTTCGCCAATGCATAGATGAGTTCAACGAACATCAAGATAAAATAGAGGATTGCTATCATTTTTGCTTAGATGCGTATGCGCATAATGCCGGTTCTCTAGCTAACGCGTGCCAAGGAAAAATACTCGATTGCCGCCGTCCATTTTATAGTGGCGCGCAGGTATTGAACGGCAGTAGAACCAACGTTAAATATTATGGAAAATTCAGAAACACAGCAAATCGCTTTGGCATAGATAGCTTACTTTCACGATGGATTCCTGACTACGACCGCGCCGGAGTCAAGGCCTTTTCCTCATATTTCACTCTCGTAAGTTTCGTCGGCATTGCTTATCTCCTAAATTTCTCGATGATGAGACATGAGGAAGGCTTTTCGTTAAGGTCCAATTGCCTATCCTCTGAAAAAGATCCAGTAACTAATGAAGAAATATTTCTTCTAGAAAGTATTACAACTAAAACAATTGAAGACGAAGGTGCTTTTTGGATCACCAGCCCATCTGCCAAAGTAGCACTTAACGCTCTACGAACAATTGCCAAACTCAGATTTATTGCTGCATCAGCACATCCCGATGTCAAGGTGACTGCTCTCGATGAGAATAATCCCCTTCTATTTATGAGAGCTTACGAGCCATGGCGACACCGCGGTGAACATATCGACAAGCCAATGCAGACAAAGCTCACTCGCCAGCACTACACGGCGTACATTCAAAGATTTCCATTCCTATTCGACTCTGAAGAGCTGCGCATTACAGACGAAGACCTCAAAATAGCGCGTTTAATCAATCCAGACTTAGACCCCATCAATTACGCAAAGGGTAGTATTTGGCCACTATCTTGGCATCAGCTAAGGAGGACCGGCGCAGTAAACATGAGTGCATCTGGTCTCGTAGGGGATGCCTCGGTTCAGTATCAGCTTAAACATGCGCGTCGTGGCATGTCCCGCTACTATGGGCAAGGATTCTTCAAATTGGACATTTGCCTCAACCTTGAAGCGCGAACTGAGTACATAAGGACAATGTACGAGATGATTGCCAAGGAGTTTAACGCTCTTCAGAACCCTAGGTTCGTAAGCCCACATGGCGAGAAGCGTAAAGCTCAAATTCTTAACATCATTAGCGAGAAGGACATGAAAAGCCTTCTAAAGGCCGCGCAAGAAGGTAAAATCGCTTTTCGCCAGAACTTCCTTGGCGGATGTACTTACAAAGGGCATTGCCCTTATGGCGGGATTGATAACATTGCCAGGTGCGGTGGTGGTGATGGAAAGCCGCCGTGCGACGACCTTATCTATGATAGAGAGAGAGCCCCATTGATTAGATCACTAGGGGATTCAATTTCTGCACGGCTGTCAGTCGCACCGGCTGGTAGTCCGCTAGAGCTGTCACTTTTGGCCCAACAACGAGCTGTGGAGAATGCGCTGAATGTCCTCTCCATCGATTAGCAGAGCTGAAGCTGCTTTCCGCGAAGCCTTTGATCGCCTGAAAACGAACCAACCCGAGCTTCTACCAAAGAGCTCACCTGTTTCCCAAAACAATGTTGCTCGAGAGGCGGGACTCGATCCATCTGCACTCAAAAAGGCACGTTACCCCGGTCTAATAGCAGAGATCCAACTGTGGATTGAACAGTATGGCAACGAAAAGCCGATGTCAGCCCGCCAAAAAGAGCTGTCTCGGAAACAACACTCTCAAGATCTGAAGGATCGTATCCATGCGCTCCAGGCGCAGCGCGATAACCTATTAAGCTTGCTAGCTGAAGCAGACGCTAAAATACTGGAGCTTACTAGCAAGAATGAGAAGCTCGAGCTCGCATTGCCAGCCAACAACATCGCTCCACTATTCTCACGCCAACCCTGAATTTGTGTGAGCAACTCCGATACGTTGTCATTCCGACAGTGCAAAATCGCCCGCTGGCTACACAGATCAATCGCTCGAAGCGGTAGTAATTCCGTGTCCTGCTTCAGGAAGCTGCTCCCTGCTCTTACTCAAGATCAGCTATCCCATTCATTCAAGGTGAGCCAGCCCGCCCGCCAGGGCTTTCGGACAGTGGAATACACCTTAGAGTGCTATCTACCCAGATCGCGATGATGACGTACACCATTCGTGCCAGCCGAGCTCTAACGCCCGCTTCCAAGTTCCTGCTGCAACACTGAAACGAGATCAGCACGCTTACTCCACTGCCCAGCAGCACACATCTAGGCGTGTGCTAAGGCTGCAGATACGCCCTGATCAACTCATAAGCGATTGCGAGCTCCTGACCCCACCTCATCGGTGGTAGTCCCATCGCCGCCGAAACCGCTCGCCAGCAACTCTTTCTCCGCCGCCCTCAGAAGCGCGTCCACAGTCATGCCGCTTGTCAGTAGATACGTCGCCGCCAATAGTGTCAGGGGCTGAAGGCCCAATAGACCAGATATCTCGTCGACCTTTTCGATCGTAGGCGACTTCTTTCCACGCTCTAGGGTGCTTAGGTAGGTTCGACTGCTGACGATGGAAAAGTCTTCTTGTGTCTTCCCCTTTGATTTTCGAAGTTGCCTCAATGCTTGCCCGAATGCGCTGTTCAGTTCCATTTGCACTACCCGCAAAAGGAACGATGAAGCAATAATGAATTCTATAGGACTACAATCTATAGTGTTCATTTTGATGAGGTGACGCATGTTTCTGACCATGGAGCACGCAGAGATACCGGCTGGCGCCCTCGTGAAAGGAGCCCATGCCTGGCGGTATGTTGAATGCCTGACTACTCGCCCCTGGTTTCTTGTCGATGTGCTTGAGCACGATGCCGGCTACGTTAGGCCAGCTACCTATTTGATGAAGGATCTGGAAGGCTTGCTTGAGCTTGCGGGCGCTAAAGATCAAGGATGGGAAATCAATAGCGTGTACTTGGTGAGCTGTGGCGGGCGCAGCGATAGCGAAGGGTGGACGATGGCCAAGCTGAAGCAGATTCTGCGCGTTCATGCGGGACGTGAGTCCTCACTTGCTTACATTCTGCATCCAAACTCTACGTACTTCGAGAGCCAGAGAGTCACGAGCCATGCAGAAACTAGTCGCCAAGTCATAGTGACGTTCGACTAGTGCTTTCTAGCTCTTTGCTGGACTTCAAGCCTATTCGGGGCATGAGAGCAAAAACCCGCCGATTAGGGCAGCTAGGTCGCAGGCTCAAGGCCATCAACTGAGTAGCATCATGCCTCCGGTTACCGGTTTAGGCCTGTGGAAACGCTGGGCTTATGAGAACTGATCATCACACCCTTGGGTGTTGATCGTACCGACAGTGAGAGTTCTTCATCACGGCTAACCCTCAGTTCACTCAGGGTTAGCAACAACTACATTACACTCAGCGTCAAGCGCACAAGGTTGCCCGGGCTTGGGGTTTTGCTTTTTTAACTAGAATCTCGCTGCTCTCATTTGCCGCGATAGCGAAGATAGTCAGCGAAAATGGGGCCGAGAGATCAAGGTCGCCATGGTCTGTGCTGAAGATCATTCCCTTGGAAATGATGTCGGCCCGAGCCGGACTCAACAATGACTGTTTGCGCCCCATCACCTAGTGAAGCCGTCACCCTCACAAACTGCGCCTCGGCCTTGATAGTGTGCAGGTTTTCCTGCAGATGCGAGTCCGCAAGAAATCTTAGCCGTATCCGGGCCCCTACCAGCAAGCTCGGGCGGAGGAAAGCCGGCGCCTAGCGCAAAGGGGTTGCGATACGGATCTATCACAACCTCGTACGAAATATTGAAGTATAGGGAAATATAGGGGTGACTAGCGTTTTGGGGTAGATCAGCCTAGAGGTTGATATAGCTAGCCCAGTTTCAGGCCGGCCAAGTCACGGCAATCGTTCGATTGCAGCCGATGACGACGGACAGCTAC